>NZ_OZ217346.1:1695000-1995000 GCF_965111735.1 Streptococcus mitis | reverse complement strand
ATGGCGATCAGGCTGTGAAAGATTATTTCCATCCGACCAAGCAAGTAGTGGATGCTATTTCCAAAGACCGTCCACACTGGCAGGAATTGCGTTATGAACAATATTTGGAGCAAGTTGAACCAAAGGGAGCCATGTTTGTGGGTAATCCTGATCAGGTAGCAGAAAAATTGATTCGCATGATTGAGGATTTAGGCTTAGACCGCTTTATGTTGCACCTACCGCTTGGTTCTATGCCACATGAACAAGTTCTGAGAGCCATCGAACTTTTTGGCACTCAAGTTGCACCAAAAGTTCGAGCTTACTTTGCCATGAAAGAGGCTAAATAAAAAACTACTCAAATTTATTATGACGATAAATATTGTACAAAAATTAATCCCCCGAGCTATAATGCTTGGGGGATTTTTCTATAGGAGGGCTAGTTTAGTTCTCTTTTTTGTTTTTTAGCAAGAACCCGAGACCTAGAAGGGCAAGGAGACTAATTCCTGCAAACAGGAGTTTGTGATCGTTTTTGGTTCCTGTATTTGGAAGTTCAGCTTGTTTAGCTAGGGGCGCAGGTATATTTTCCTTGCTAGAGTTTTCTACCGATTCGTTTTGAACAGCTTCACTTACAGATGATGGTTGTGCTTCTTGTGCTGGTTGTGAATCAGTTGTAGCTTGCTTGGGTTTATCTTCTGCATCAGCTACTTTGGCATCTGGTTTAGTAGAGTCAGGTTTAGCTTGTGGAGCTGGTTCTTGATGTTCAGATTTGATTACTGGGTTTGAAATATGGCCTTGGCTATTATTTTGCCCTTGTTCTTGTTTTAAGCTAGAAAGATCAAATTCTGGTTTTTCTTCCACAGCTGGGGCAACAATGGCACCGCCTTGAGAGACTCGAAGAACAGTAGCTGTAAGGGCATTTAATTTCAAGCCTTTTTCAGTCCACTCAAGTCCTTTCGGGTTGGCAATTCCGACTGGCCCTGCTTGGTTTTCATCTGCTAAAACTTCAGCATTTCTGAGATGTGCAAAGGCAGTTCCCAAATTAAATTCGCGAGCTTTTTCGTCCGCATTGACAAAGACTGCGTAGATATCCCCATTTGGAGCAGTGATTTGGTAGCCAATTACCACGTCCTCTTTTGCCACACCATTTTGGCCTGGAACAGTGATGAGGTGGACACGGTCTTTGATATCTTGGAGACTCTTAAGTCGGAAGGCATCTGTAGATTGACGAAGGGCAATCAAACCTTTCATATAGTCACGGCTCTTGACATTTTCAGGATATGCTTTTCCATCTGTAGCCTTAGTCCAGTCAAACTTGTTAATAGCATCACTCGAATCGTAAGAGTCATGTATGAAGTAAGGATAGTCAAATGGATTGCCGTCCTTATCACGCAACAAGTGAGATTTGTTTGGAACCTTATCCTCTGCTACTGGAGTCTTGTAGGCTGGGTCACGGAATTGTTTAGTACGTCCATATTCCTGACCGGAGTGGATAAACGGAGTTCCTTGAGCTGTCAAGACCATGAGATTTCCAAGTCGCAAACGACGGTGGATTTCAGCATAGTTCTCAGCTTTGCTTGGATCTTTTTTGATAGATTGGGCGATGATGTCAAAGAGGGTCAAGTTATCATGGGCTGCGATGTATTGGATGACATCTCCAGGGCTGTCAGCTTCAAAGTTGGTTGGTTGAGCAATGAGATTTTTGAAGATGGTGTTGATATCACGCTTGCCACCTGTGATAAAGGCAGGTTGGCCTTCGTTTGGATAACCAGACTTGAGGTTGTTACGGATGTCATCTGAAAAGACAGCGACAGTATCGGTATGTTTCATCCAATCTTGGTCAGCAGCTTTAGTAGGCATGTTTTCATCACCAGCATAGGTTCTCCAACCTTCACCAAGCATGATGAGGTTTGGATTGAGGGCGCGTGCAGCCTTGTACGCTTCTTCGATAGAAGCGGCATCATGGTCTCCCATCATATCGAAACGGAAGCCATCAACTTTGTAGGTATCAACTAGATATTTGATAGAGTCAACTAGGAGCCGTTTGGTCATATGGTGGGTTGTCCCCAAGCGTCCACCACCAAAGCTAGTTCGAGGTGTTCCGTCAGCATCCATAAAGTGGTAGTAGTTTGGCTCTAAATCTTCAAAGATATCGACCTTGGCTGTATGGTTATAAACGACATCTAGGATAGCTCCCATGCCACGTTTGTGGATTTCGTTGATGAGGTTTTTAAATTCTGCGATTCGTTTTTCTGGATTTTTAGGATCGCTTGAATACATACCAGTCAAGGAGAAGTAGTTTTGAGGATCATATCCCCAGTTATAGTTGCTGTTGCTTGAAGCATAGTCAGACAAGCGTTCATGGTTTTTCAATTCATTGACAAAGTAGTAAGACAGGACTGGAAGGAGCTGGATGTGGGTTACACCCAAGTCTTTGAGATAGTCTAGTTTTTCGATAAAGGCTTCAAAGGTACCAAATGGTTTGGTCAAGTCTTTTGCAATGGCAGGATCTGAAGTGAAGTCACGCACATGAGCTTCGTAGATAACGGCATCTTCACGAGTCTTAAAGTTGTGAATCTTACCATAAGTCAAGTCTTGAGGTCCTAGTTTAGCTGGATCTACAAAGGCAGCTTTAGCCACTTTATGGGCATCGTCAATCTTAGCATCGTCACTATTCCAAGCAGCGAGGGATTTAGCGTAAGGATCGAGTGCAAGAACAGTTTTACCCTGACGCTCGATTTGGTATTGATAATAGTATCCAGTGAAATCTGTGATGCCTAGTTTGTTTGTGCTATCTAGAGTTTGTTTCCAAGTTCCTCTTTCCCCTTTTTCAAGAGCGACAGTTCCAACTACTTTTTCAGGGTCATTCTTGTCGTAGACAACAACAGAAACTTTATCAGCACTTGGTGACCAGAGAGTTAAATCAACCTGTTTTCCTTCTTCTTTGAGCTCAGCTCCAAGTTTACCATCATAGCTGTAAGTCTCATCTTTAAGACGCCAGCTTGTTTTGGTAGTGAATTTGTCAGAGTTGTAGCTAACGGTATAAGGATGTTTTGTGTCAGAGAAATCTCCGCTGTAGGTCACTTTCTTACCAGCCTCATCGATTGCAACATCAGTGATAGTTACCTTGTTTCCTAGATGATTAGTGATGTTGGAGTGTTTGAGGATATCCTCTTTTTTAGCACCGACAAGTGTTGAAAAACTACTCTCAATGCTAGAAGTGCCTACGTGTTGGGCTCCTGTCATACGGATATCATGGACATAGTATGGATTTGTGTAAATCGATTCATCATCGTCTTTTAGGAAAATTTGGCTATGATTTTTTAAATCTGTGAACTTATAATCTTCTTTACGGATTTTCACATCGTCTCCTTGTTTGTTTTTGTCTAGTAATAAAAATCCAAGGTCTTTAGCTGCATCTTTGAGTGGAATATCGATATAGCGACCATATTTGCCTGTAGCCGTAAAGTCTGTTCCGTTAGGCCATTCACCACTACTTGGATTTTTCACATCTCCCCAGTACCAGAGAGACTTTTTGTCATAGTTGCCATCTGTGCGGTAGTAGTTGACACGAATAGTTCCTGCAGGTTGTGGCTCGTAAGAGAAAACCTTGTGATCTTGGTCCAACCAAGCCTCATTCATCTTTGGTGCCAGTTTTTCTACCGATTTATCGCCGGTTAGATTTTTCCCAGCTGTATTATTGATGAGGAAGCTAATTTTCTTGGCTTGTTCTCCCTTTAATTTGACATCTAGGTAGTAGCCATAGTCATCTTTTTTGGCATCCTTGAAGGACAAGGCTCCGTTCGGCCAATTTTCAGAAGGTTTTTCAACATCGTCCCAAGTCCATAGCCCTTGAGCATCCTTGTTTTCTTCAGGAAGCTTTTTGACATGGATACGGAAATAGTTGTCTTCTATTGGCTCTTCTGCCTTAGTTTCAGTTGTTACTGGACTCGTAGAAGTAGTTGGTTCACTTGAACGATCTTGCCCGGTTTGTGGTGCTGAATCGGCTGGGCTTGCAACAGGAGTTGTTGGCTCTGTTTCAGTTTTTTCTTCTTTTTTCTCTAGGGAAACGTTTGCACTTTCAGGTGAAGAAAAATCGCTTTCGTTCTTGCCAGCGATGTTTGTTGCATCAGTAAGAGGTTGAGTAAGGGCAGTAGTAGTTTCACTATTACTTGCGTTAGTGGTTGGTGTACTTTCGTTGGCTGAGATAGTTGGCGTAGCCATCATAGCAAGTAGGACAAGGCTTGCTCCAATAAGGACAGAACCAGTTCCATTTTTGAGGGAACGGATGCTGTAAACCATTTTTTTCTCAGTGTGAGATGGTATTTTTCTCATAATGATTCTCCAATCAATAAATTTCTCTATCAGTATAGCACTTAGTAAAATAAGATGCAAGCGTTTTCTCAAAATTGAACTAAAAGAAAAATCGCAACAAATTTTGTTACGATTCAGCCAATCTTTCTTTATGAATTTGTGAAGCCAGCAGGTGGAGGTGATGAAATAATTCTGAAGAAGAGAAGTTACGATTGTAGATAACTGGTTTAGGAGAGTTAGTGACAGGAAAGGTGGTGATCACAATATCGTGAGGGATTTGATTGAGAATTGAGAAAGAAATAGTAGATTCTTCCCAAGGATCAAATAGATAGAGATTGTTACCGTAGTGAGCAAGGGTGTCGATTAGGTTTTGTGCGTGATGGCTATCCAAATGACTAATGACTAAAACCCGTATTTTGGGGAGTTTTTGAAGTAATTGGACTAAAATTCGCTGCCCTTGAATCGAAAAGGTGTAGACAAGTTCTTGTAGCTTACTTGGGTGATTTTCTAGCCCCATTTCAGTCAGATAAGATTGGAATTTGTGTTGACTTACTTCAAATAGTTTTGGAAATTCTACCTGATAATTACTTAAAATTTGGGATTTCTGTTTGTCAAGAGATTGGTCACTGAGTAGATGGAAGAAATCAGATTGGGCAGTGTAGTGGAGGAGCCAAATCAATTCCTCGCGATTTTCAATCTGTAGGTGAAATTCTTTAGCTAGTTCTTCTAGAATTTGGCTTAATAGACGGTAGGATTTTTGAATGTGCTGAATATCACCCATTGCTCCATTGTTAGGCTTGTTTGTGAGTTGAGGAGACTTTACTGGGTTTGAAAATAGCTGTTCTAGTGTCTCCTTTGTAGCTTCAAAATGTAGCTTTTTAGCCAGCTTTTTGATCTCTTGTGCAAACTGCGGAATCTGCATGAGGGAGCTGTAATGACTGGTTAAAAGAGGAGTAGGATTTTCAATCAAATGACTCTTATTAAAGCGCTCCAGATTGATAGCTAGAGTATATTTGATTTGCCGTAAACTACTGAGGTTGGGTGAAACTTGTTGGGCCTTCAAAAATAGCTGAATCAAGTGAGTGAGTGCTTCTTCAGAAATAGAAGGGAAGGGCCAATCAAGAAAGGTGTAACTTTGGCTAAAGTAGTCCAGATAAAAGGCGCGGATGTCCTCTTCTGTTCCCTCCATGACCAAAGGGGAAGGTTGGATAGTGATATTGTAGTGTTGGGGAAGGAGTGTGTTAAGACGATGAATGATTTCCTCAATCTGCTCTGGATTAGTCGAAAGCGCCTGGCACATTTGGTCAAGTGATTGTCCCTCTTTGAAAAACAGACAGTTCAAAAAAGAGTAGGTTGTAGATTGTTCAAAGATTGCAATTCGAGGATCCAAGGTGTTTTGGAAGTCAAACTGCAATTGGATGCCTTTTTTTCTTGATTGAATTAGGAGGTTTGGAAATAATTGCTCGAGCCTAGAAAGATGTTCTTGCAATTCTTCTATTGAAAAATTCAGATTTTTAGCTAAGACTGGAATTTCTATCCAATCATGGTGCTTGGTCAATTCTTCCAGTAAGAATAGCAAGTCTTGTTCTTTTTTAGTCAGCAAGATATTCATAATAAACCTCCATATATATTTATACATATATATTAAAAGAAAAGCCTAGTAAAGTCAAGAAAAATAGCCTAGGATAAAATAGGAGAATCTGAATTTACTATATTTTCCTGGGACCATTAAACTGAAAATGAAGATTGAAAAGTGATAGTAGAATGCAAATTTTTATAGGAAAAGATTACGGCTAATTATGTGACTATTAGTCCGTCTCGCTCCGTTAGGTGCGAGACAAAAAAACCACCCGCTATGCGGGTGCGTGTCGAAGATTATACCCAAAAAACTCCAAACGCGATACAATAAAGGTGTTCAAGCCAATTATAAAGCGAAAGGAGAAAAATATGGCACAAAAGGCACACAGTTTATCGCACACAAAGTGGCACTGTAAGTATCACATTGTGTTCACCCCTAAGTATAGACGAAAAGTCATCTATAATCAATATCGAAGTAGTTTAGGCGAAATATTTCATTGCTTGTGTAGTTATAAAGGAGTTGAAATTATCGAGGGTCACTTAATGCCAGACCATGTACATATGTTAGTAAGTATTCCACCAAAGATAAGTATTTCAAGTTTCATGGGTTATTTAAAAGGAAAAAGTTCACTCATGATGTTTGACAAACACGCTAATCTCAAGTACAAGTTTGGGAATCCGCATTTCTGGGCAGAAGGTTATTATGTAAGTACAGTAGGGCTTAATGAAGCCACAATTAAGAAATATATCCAAGATTAAAGAGTCTGGGACAATAGTCCCTTTTTTGCATGGTTGCGATAGTCTTGGTAAAATAGAATTGCTTAATAAACCATTTAGAAAGGCCATCCCATGCATATTCACTATAACACAAATCAAACAACTTTACCACTAGAAATCAGTTCTTTCTTGCCGCAAGACCATCTCGTCTTTACTATTGAAAAAGTGGTGAATACCTTGGAGGATTGTCACTTCCATGCCTTCTATCATGCCTTTGGTCGCCCGTCTTATCACCCTAAAATGCTTATAGCTACTCTTCTATTTGCCTATTCACAAGGGATTTTCTCTGGACGAAAAATCGAAAAAATGATGATTGAAAACCTCGCTATGCAGTACCTAACAGGACCGTTGGTTGTCAGCTACCGCACCATCAATCGTTTTCGAGTCGCTGAAGAGATGGAAGAACTCATACGTAATCTTTTCATGGACCTCAATCTTCGTTTAAAAATGGAAGAGTTAGTGACCTTAAATTGTCTGTTTATTGACGGGACTAAGATTGAAGCCAATGCCAACAAGTATAGTTTTGTGTGGAAGAAAGCGACAGAGAAATTCTCCGCCAAACTGCAAGAACAGATACAGAACTATTTTCAAGAAGAAATCACTCCCCTTATCTATCAAGCTATCGAACTGGATACACAAGAGCCTATCTCCTCAGAGCAGTTGCTTGCATTCGCTCAAGTCCTTGAAGGAGAATTGAAAAAATTGAACCAGGACATTGAGGAGACACCCGTTAAAGGGAAGGATGAACGTAAAACCCCGCGTCGTAAACTCAAGGAAGTCTTGCGTAAAGTCAAGGAGGATTTTTCAGTACGTGCTGAAAAGTATAAGAAGTATCAAGAGACATTTGAAGGGCGCAACAGCTTTTCCAAAACCGATCCAGATGACACTTTTATGCGAATGAAAGAAGATTATATGAAAAATGGCCAACTCAAGGCTGCTTATAATCTTCAAATCGCTACTGAAAACCAATTTGTTCTTCACTATGATGTCTTCTCAAATCCGACAGACACCAAGACTCTTCTGCCATTCCTTGAAACCTATCCGCATGACTTGAAGACAGTTGTTGCAGATGCTGGATATGGAAGTGAAGAGAACCTCCTTCGTTTAGATGAAAAGGGGGTGAACCATCTGATTAAATATGCCATGTTTGACAAGGAACAGAAGAGAGGGTATAAACAGTCAGCTAGAAACTTAGCGAATTGGCACTATGATGACAAGGAGGATAGCTACACACATCCTGATAGCTGGTATTATCGTTTTCACCATATCAAACATCAGAAAACACAGACGGACTTTCAACAGGAAATCAAGGTTTACTACGCTGATGAACCTGAATCAGCCCCTCAAAAGGGACTGTATATGAACGAACGCTATCAAAACTTGAAAGCTAAAGAATGTCAGGCGCTTTTATCTCCCGAAGGTAGACAGATTTTCGCTCAACGCAAGATTGATGTGGAACCTGTCTTTGGGTAGATCAAGGCTTGTTTGGGTTACAAGAGATGTAATCTGAGAGGGAAGCGTCAAGTGAGAATTGACATGGGATTGGTACTTATGGCCAATAACCTCCTCAAATACAATAAGAGAACGACTCAAAATTAAAAAGCTAGAGTTCCGCAATTGGAAATCTCTAGCTTTTTTGTGGTCGAGAACTATTTTGTCTTAGGTTCTTTATAAATATGAATTATCTTTGTTTTGCTAATCTTAACTAATTGCTGGGCGGTTACGATTTATTTATTGTTTTTAAAAATGCCCAGTTACCAATTGATCTTGAACCGTATTCTATCTCCATAAAGTCTAGTAGGACATAATCGTTTTTTTCGTAGAATGAGGCATTTCTAGCTGTGCTGGTAATGAAACCTAAGTGTTTACAGCCTTTTGATTTGACATAGGGTTCAATCCCTTGTGTCAGAAAAGTACTGCCTATTCCCTGTCCCTTACTTGCTGTATTGACAGCTAAAGCCATCAAATACCAATCAAACTCTCCTGCTTGTTCTAAGTGCTTTTTGGAACGTTTTACAAAGTCAAAGTATTTAAAAAGATTTCGTGGTCGAATGTAGCGAAAAATGTTTGTCCCACCATTTCGTAGATAGGATAGTATACAGAAATCCTTTTGTTGCAAAAGGGCAACTGCAAGTAATTCTCCATCTTGTTCCGCAACTAAACAGTTTCCTTTTTTAATATAGACTCTAGTAAGCAGAATTTGCAATGTTTCTACAAAAGCAGGATAGGAGTCAGGTTTCTTTAAATCATCAGTTATAATCGTTAAAAAGGGATAGTCAAGAAAAGACTTGGCCAATAATTTTCCAATTTTTTCGCTTTCTTCAATTCTTACCTCTCTATATATGATGCCTCCCATGTTTGTCTCCTTAATTATCTATAAAATCTTGTATGATAAGATTTCAAGATAAAAAATTGGAGATGATCCAAAAAGCAAGTTAGAACCTCGTTTTCTACTATAAGGTCCAAAAAGCTTTTTAAACTCTCCAATTTTTTATTTGGTTGGAATCGAAATTCCAATTAATTTTTCTGAATAGAGGGTTTTGATATTGGCTTCATCAATAGAGTCCTTATCAATTTTACGTTTCAAGAAAAATTCTTGAATAGCTTCGATTTCAGGTTCGCGGATAGCGCGGTGTTTGTTTGAGATGAGGATTTCATAGTGAAGCGGAGCTTGGGTAAAAATAACATCTGTATTACCTGCAGAATAAACCTCAACAAGGGTTGCATCTGTACTTTCTAGCTGGCTTTTTACAAGTTGCGAGTGTGAGTTTGTCGTATTGATAAGCTTCATAACATTTCCTCCGATTTTCTAATTCTATTATAGCACTTTTTAAATAAAGTAGCTTGATTTAGTCAATCTTATGCTGTTTTTTCCAAGATTGGATGGCCCATTTATGGCTACCACGTTTGAGATTTTCAATAGCCTCGTCAATAGGGAACCAGGCAATATGATTAAAGTCTTCTAGTGGCTTTTGCACTTCTTTGAAAGAAGTCGCTTCATAGAGGTAGGCAGGGTTGTAGTAGTAGGTGTCACGATGACGAGAGTAGAAATATTCGTCAGCTTGTCCGTAATAGGCACCAATTTCAGCTGTGAAGCCAAGCTCTTCAATCAATTCACGTTTTAGGGCTTCTTGATGATTTTCACCTGCTTCAATTTCACCACCAGGTAAGAACCAAGCGCCATTAGGTGCTTGAACAAGAACAATTTGTTTTTGTTCAGCATCAGGGATAACTGCATATACGCCATAGCGTGAAACGTAGTCTGTATTTGTTTTCTTTTCTCCGAAAGTTGGGTTTGCCATTGCATTTTCCTCATTATCTATTATCTTTATTATTATCTTAATGGACAAAGGCCGAGCTGTCAAGAACTTATAGTTATTTTAGTAAAAAGAGTCTGGGACAATAGTCCCTTATCTCCAAAAAAACAACGGCAAATCCGTTGTTTCAGATTGAAGACAAACATCGTTTTAATGTTTGTCTTTTTGGCTCTATAATATTTGTAGTGGGTAAATCCCCTATGGATATTATGGAACCTATTTTGTTGTAGAAAAAAAGTTCCATATGACCTATAATGAAAAGCGACTAAACAACTCATTAGAAAGATTCATATGGAACAATTACATTTTATCACAAAACTACTCGATATCAAAGACCCTAATATCCAAATTATAGATGTCATTAATAGAGATACACACAAGGAAATCATCGCTAAACTGGATTATGAGGCTCCATCTTGTCCTGATTGCGGAAGTCAAATGAAAAAATATGACTTTCAAAAACCGTCTAAGGTTCCTTACTTTGAAACTACTGGTATGCCTACTAGAATCCTCCTTAGAAAACGTCGATTCAAGTGCTATCATTGCTCTAAAATGATGGTCGCTGAGACTTCTCTCGTCAAGAAGAATCACCAAATCCCTCGTATCATCAACCAAAAGATTGCCCAGAAGCTAATTGAAAAGACTTCTATGACCGATATTGCTCATCAGCTGGCCATTTCAACTTCAACTGTTATTCGCAAGCTCAATGACTTTCACTTTAAGCATGATTTTTCTCGCCTTCCACAGATTATGTCCTGGGACGAGTATATCTTTACAAAGGGAAAGATGAGTTTCATTGCGCAAGATTTTGATAATCTTAATATCATCACTGTTCTTGAGGAACGAACACAAGCTGTCATCCGAAATCACTTTCTTCGATACGATAGAGCCGTTCGTTGTCAGGTGAAAATCATTACTATGGATATGTTTAGTCCCTACTATGACTTAGCTAGAAAACTTTTTCCGTGTGCTAAAATCGTTCTAGATCGTTTCCATATTGTACAACATCTAAGCTGTGCTATGAGTCGTGTGCGTGTCCAAATCATGAATCAGTTTGAACGAAAATCTCATGAATACAAGGCTATCAAACGCTACTGGAAACTCATCCAACAGGATAGTCGTAAACTTAGCGCTAAACGTTTTTATCGTCCTACTTTTCGTATGCACTTGACCAATAAAGAGATTCTAGACAAGCTTTTGAACTATTCAGAAGACTTGAAACACCACTATCATCTCTACCAGCTCCTGCTTTTTCACTTTCAGGACAAGAAGCCTGACAAATTTTTCGGACTCATTGAAGACAATCTGCAGCAGGTTCATCCTCTTTTTCAGACTGTCTTTAAAACATTCCTCAAAGATAAAGAGAAGATTGTCAATGCCCTTCAACTACCCTATTCAAACGCCAAATTAGAAGCGACCAATAATCTCATCAAACTTATCAAGCGAAATGCCTTTGGTTTTCGGAACTTTGAAAACTTCAAAAAACGGATTTTTATCGCTCTCAATATCAAAAAAGAAAGGACGAAATGTGTCCTTTCTCGATCTTAGCTTTTCTTCAACCCACTACAGTTGACAAAGAGCCGTCTTTTTTATATCTTCAGCGTTACTATTCTCAAAATAGGCTAAAATCTTTATCAAAATAGTTTTCAGAGAAAAATGAGAAGGCTTCCCCGCCATCACTTTTACCAATTTTTTGATATTCAGGCACGCCAAAGTAAGTCCAACTTTTGCCTTCATTTTGGACTTACCCACTTCTCTTGTATAACGTAGATTGTGGTATTCTTTGGCTGTGCCAAAAAGCCGCTCCACCGATTCTTTACGTTTCTGGTAAAGTTCCTTACTTCCCTTTTGATGCCGAATCTCCTCACAAATTTCTAAATAATCCCTCCAAATATGGCGAGTAAGGATTCTCTGTTTCTTTTTACTTTCTGTGCAACTGGATAACAGAGGACAATTTGCGCAAATCTTAGGATCTCTTTTATATTTACGATAGCCATCGCGCTTTGTTGTAGAGTAAGCTAACACGTGATTTTCAGGGCAAAGGTAACAGTCATAGTGTTCATCATAGATAAAGTCCTTAGGGCTAAGTTTTCCTTACTTTCCACGAGGGCGAGTATAAGGGAATACAAGTGTAATATTTTGGTCAAGGAGGAATTTTGCAATACTTGGAGTCTTATAGCCAGCATCGGCAATAAGGTAGTCAGATTGAAATCTCTTCAACTGTTCAAAAAGTGCAAGAAAAGCCTGACTGTCATGCACATTGCCAGCATCGATACTATAAGCTAGTGCCCATCCATGCTTATCGCACCCTACTTGGGCATTGTAGGCGAACACTTCCTTATTCTCTCCCTTGTGAAACCAACCACTTTCAGGGTCTGTAGTAGAAGTCTTCTTCGGCTCAGCCTCGCTTTCTTTTGCAGGCTCGAACGACTTTTTTCCGTGCTTTTTCCGATCTAAGTCAATCTCAACTTCCAGTTGCTTACTCATAAACTTAGCTTGCTTGTCTAGAACTTGATGAGTATATTTGTGGTTATTAGCTGCGGCCTTGATATGAGTCCCATCAATAAAAACCTCAGTCGGGTCAATCAAACCTTGTCCCCATACAATGGATAGAACATAATGAAAAATTTCCTCTATTACTTCCTTATCTTGAAAACGACGATTGTAATTTTTGCCATAAGTGGTAAAATGAGGAACCTTATCGTTTAAGCTCAAACCCAGAAACCAGCGATAGGCGGTATTGACCTCAATGTCCTTGATAGTTTGGCGCATGGAACGGATACCGTAGAAACATTGGATGAGAGGGATTTTAACCAGCATAACAGGGTCTAAACTAGGACGCCCTTTATCCTCAGAATAAGTATCTGCGACCAAGTCATAGATGAAGGAAAAATCGATAACTTGCTCAACTTGACGAAGAAAATGGTCTTGCGGAACGAGTTCGTCTAGCGTGTAAAAACCAACTTGATTGTGGTTGTAGTCTAGATTTTCTTTGTGAAACATAGGGAATACCTCACAACTTTTCTTACATCTATTATACGACTTTACACAAAGAAAAGCCCTTAGAAACTTGTAGTCTAAGGACTTTATCTCCAAAAAAAGCAACGGATTTGCCGTTGCTTTTTTGCATGGTTACGATAGTCTTGGTAAAATAGAATTGCTTAATAAACCATTTAGAAAGGTTATCCCATGCATATTTACTATAACACAAATCAAACAACTTTACCACTAGAAATCAGTTCTTTCTTACCACAAGACCATCTCATCTTTACTATTGAAAAAGTGGTGAATACCTTGGAGGATTGTCACTTCCATGCCTTCTATCATGCCTTTGGTCGCCCGTCTTATCACCCTAAAATGCTTATAGCTACTCTTCTATTTGCCTATTCACAAGGGATTTTCTCTGGACGAAAAATCGAAAAAATGATGATTGAAAACCTCGCTATGCAGTACCTAACAGGACCGTTGGTTGTCAGCTACCGCACCATCAATCGTTTTCGAGTCGCTGAAGAGATGGAAGAACTCATACGTAATCTTTTCATGGACCTCAATCTTCGTTTAAAAATGGAAGAGTTAGTGACCTTAAATTGTCTGTTTATTGACGGGACTAAGATTGAAGCCAATGCCAACAAGTATAGTTTTGTGTGGAAGAAAGCGACAGAGAAATTCTCCGCCAAACTGCAAGAACAGATACAGAACTATTTTCAAGAAGAAATCACTCCCCTTATCTATCAAGCTATCGAACTGGATACACAAGAGCCTATCTCCTCAGAGCAGTTGCTTGCATTCGCTCAAGTCCTTGAAGGAGAATTGAAAAAATTGAACCAGGACATTGAGGAGACACCCGTTAAAGGGAAGGATGAACGTAAAACCCCGCGTCGTAAACTCAAGGAAGTCTTGCGTAAAGTCAAGGAGGATTTTTCAGTACGTGCTGAAAAGTATAAGAAGTATCAAGAGACATTTGAAGGGCGCAACAGCTTTTCCAAAACCGATCCAGATGACACTTTTATGCGAATGAAAGAAGATTATATGAAAAATGGCCAACTCAAGGCTGCTTATAATCTTCAAATCGCTACTGAAAACCAATTTGTTCTTCACTATGATGTCTTCTCAAATCCGACAGACACCAAGACTCTTCTGCCATTCCTTGAAACCTATCCGCATGACTTGAAGACAGTTGTCGCAGATGCTGGATATGGAAGTGAAGAGAACCTCCTTCGTTTAGATGAAAAGGGGGTGAACCATCTGATTAAATATGCCATGTTTGACAAGGAACAGAAGAGAGGGTATAAACAGTCAGCTAGAAACTTAGCGAATTGGCACTATGATGACAAGGAGGATAGCTACACACATCCTGATAGCTGGTGCTATCGTTTTCACCATATCAAACATCAGAAAACACAGACGGACTTTCAACAGGAAATCAAGGTTTACTACGCTGATGAACCTGAATCAGCCCCTCAAAAGGGACTGTATATGAACGGACGCTATCAAAACTTGAAAGCTAAAGAATGTCAGGCGCTTTTATCTCCCGAAGGAAGACAGATTTTCGCTCAACGTAAGATTGATGTGGAACCTGTCTTTGGGCAGATAAAGGCTTGTTTGGGTTACAAGAGATGTAATCTGAGAGGGAAGCGTCAAGTGAGAATTGACATGGGATTGATACTTATGGCCAATAACCTCCTCAAATACAATAAGAGAACGACTCAAAATTAAAAAGCTAGAGTTCCGCAATTGGAAATATCTAGCTTTTTTGTGGCTGAGAACTATTTTGTCTCAGGTTCCATGATTTCATCGCTTTTGTAACCAAAATGAATCAAAAAAAAGAGCGCACAAAATCCCCTCATCTGAAAGCGTTTCAGATTAAGTTCCGCTATGGTGGAAGTTAGTGTGAGACGTTTGAATGGGGTTGAAGGTTAATTTTTAGAACGAGTAATGTAGCAAACTGACAGACGTCTTCTGCAGGTATTTTAGAAATACCAAGAAGCTTAGGAATCTCTTCTCTGTAAGTAAAAGCAAGGAGTTCATGGGCTGACTTTCCATTCAAAGCAGCGCGTTTGACACTGTTGACATGCGAACAAACGAGATTAATGTCCTCTTGAGTTAAGTTGTCAAAAGAAGTTCCCTTTGGTAGAATATCGCGAATCAGCGTGTGATTTTTCTCAATTCTGTCTTTCTGGTCAGAGCGATTAGGGTCACAAAAGAAGAGTCTACTCTCTCCTCGCACATCCATTTCGATTTCATCAACCCTGACAAACTCTTCACCATTATCTGTCAGAATGACAGGAAAGAGTTGGAAGAAATCTTTGTCAGCTTGGTGAAGAGTGTTCTTGATGTCATAGAGGTGTTTGGTAACCTCAAGGGCAGTTTTATTATCCAGAAGTCTAGCGAAGATAAAGTTACAGAAAGATAGATTGAAGGTGAGTAGGACTTTACCTCCCATCCTCCCCAGAACTGTATCCATTTCTAGCCAAGAGTCTAGTTGATTAAGGGCTAAATAGTTTTGGAAATCCTCATAGGAACGGCTTTTTTCGCTTCTTTAGGGATGGAAGGTAGCTTACTTTTCCGTCTTTCTTTGAATTTAACGGCTCTGGCTAGGTCAATAGGAGCGATAGATAGGTATCCTTTTCGGATGTGTCGATAGACAGTTGAGGAGCTGACATCAAGGTTATGAGTTTTGAGGATATGATAGATGTGTTGTCCCTTTTTAACACCATCAGAAATGACTTTGTCCATGTCCCAGAAGGTCTTGGAATTGAGGGGAGTTCCTTCACGAGCTTCGACAAGAGTTTGTTCGTACTGCTTTTGAGCTTGCTTAGCGAGGTAGAAGATTTTTTTAAATCCACAATTTTGTCTTCTTTTAGGGCATCCATTACAGACAAAGGTATCCTTATCGAGTAGAGGACAAGGAAGGTTGTTAGAGGTAGAGTCTCTAATTTATTTGTTTCGTTTGACTTCTTTAGAAACAGTAGTTGGGTCTTTTAGAATAAGTTGCCTAATAGCTTTGAATGTTTCCCCGCGTTCTAAGCCTAATTGGATATCATTGCGGTCTGAAAGTGTAAGGTGTTTCTTTTTTGTCATAGTAGACCTCATTTCTAACTCAAACGTCTTACACTTAATTCCACCATAAAAATCCGTTTTAGACTAATTTCCACTTTGACCAGCCAAGTGGAAGTTACTTTGAGAAGTTACCTAAAAAATTCTACCGCATACAAAAGAAAAATATCTTGACAACCAAGGGAAAAATTTGTTACAATAATAGACGGTACTTTTTACTTTTGGTCTCTCAAGAGTGTACAGGGACGTGCTGACAAATGTTGCAAAAGTACACACAGATGATAGCTGTCACCAAGTGTATCATCACCAAAAATAAAAAAACACAGGAGAATGTAGATGCCTACAATTAACCAATTGGTTCGCAAACCGCGTAAATCAAAAGTAGAAAAATCTAAATCACCAGCTTTGAACGTTGGTTATAACAGTCATAAAAAAGTTCAAACAAACGTTTCTTCACCACAAAAACGTGGTGTTGCAACTCGTGTTGGAACAATGACACCTAAAAAACCTAACTCAGCCCTTCGTAAATTCGCTCGTGTACGTTTGAGCAACCTTATCGAAGTTACTGCCTACATCCCAGGTATCGGACACAACTTGCAAGAGCACAGCGTGGTTCTTCTTCGTGGTGGACGTGTAAAAGACCTTCCAGGGGTACGTTACCATATCGTCCGTGGTGCACTTGATACTGCAGGTGTTAACGATCGTAAACAAGGCCGTTCTAAATACGGTACTAAACGTCCAAAAGCATAAGGAAAGGGGATAAAGAGAAATGAGTCGTAAAAATAGAGCTCCAAAACGTGACGTATTGCCAGATCCGCTTTACAATTCACAATTAGTTACTCGTCTTATCAACCGCGTTATGCTTGACGGTAAACGTGGTACAGCTGCTTCAATCGTTTACGGTGCTTTTGAGCAAATCAAAGAAGCTACTGGCAACGATGCACTTGAAGTATTTGAAACAGCTATGGAAAACATCATGCCTGTACTTGAAGTACGTGCACGTCGTGTTGGTGGTTCTAACTACCAAGTCCCAGTTGAAGTTCGTCCAGAACGTCGTACAACACTTGGACTTCGTTGGTTGGTAACAATCGCTCGTCTTCGTGGTGAACACACAATGCAAGACCGTCTTGCAAAAGAAATCTTGGATGCTGCTAACAACACTGGTGCAGCAGTTAAGAAACGTGAAGACACTCACCGTATGGCTGAAGCTAACCGTGCATTCGCACACTTCCGTTGGTAAAATCATGATGCTAGGAACGGTAAGGATGCAAGGTGAAAATAGGAAACTGACGCAGTATTCGACGAATACAAGGAAGTTTATCTTTTTCACACAGCATCCCGTTCCGGCTCAAATCGGCTAATTAACTTTAGCCCGAGTTCAACTCAACTTACCATCTCGTAAGTTGAAACCAACAATAGCATGAAAACATTGAGAACGGGTAGGTCCTGCCTATCCGTTTTTATTAAAATCGTGTTATAATAGAATAGAAATCAAAAATAAATAGGAGAAACAAACCTCATGGCACGCGAATTTTCACTTGAAAAAACTCGTAATATCGGTATCATGGCTCACGTCGATGCTGGTAAAACAACAACTACTGAGCGTATTCTTTACTACACTGGTAAAATCCACAAAATCGGTGAAACTCACGAAGGTGCGTCACAAATGGACTGGATGGAGCAAGAGCAAGAACGTGGTATCACTATCACATCTGCTGCGACAACAGCTCAATGGAACAACCACCGCGTAAACATCATCGACACACCAGGACACGTAGACTTCACAATCGAAGTACAACGTTCTCTTCGTGTATTGGATGGTGCGGTTACCGTTCTTGACTCACAATCAGGTGTTGAACCTCAAACTGAAACAGTTTGGCGTCAAGCAACTGAGTACGGAGTTCCACGTATCGTATTTGCCAACAAAATGGACAAAATCGGTGCTGACTTCCTTTACTCTGTAAGCACACTTCACGATCGTCTTCAGGCAAATGCACACCCAATCCAATTGCCAATCGGTTCTGAAGATGACTTCCGTGGTATCATCGACTTGATCAAGATGAAAGCTGAAATCTATACTAATGACCTTGGTACAGATATCCTTGAAGAAGATATTCCAGCAGAATACCTTGACCAAGCTCAAGAATACCGTGAAAAATTGATCGAAGCAGTTGCTGAAACTGACGAAGAATTGATGATGAAATACCTTGAAGGTGAAGAAATCACTAACGAAGAATTGAAAGCTGGTATCCGTAAAGCGACTATCAACGTTGAATTCTTCCCAGTATTGTGTGGTTCTGCCTTCAAGAACAAAGGTGTTCAATTGATGCTTGATGCGGTTATCGACTACCTTCCAAGTCCACTTGACATCCCAGCAATCAAAGGTATCAACCCAGACACAGATGAAGAAGAAACTCGTCCAGCATCTGATGAAGAGCCATTTGCAGCTCTTGCCTTCAAGATCATGACAGACCCATTCGTAGGTCGTTTGACATTCTTCCGTGTTTACTCAGGTGTGCTTCAATCAGGTTCTTACGTATTGAACACTTCTAAAGGTAAACGTGAACGTATCGGACGTATCCTTCAAATGCACGCTAACAGCCGTCAAGAAATCGACACTGTTTACTCAGGTGATATCGCTGCTGCCGTTGGTTTGAAAGATACTACAACTGGTGACTCATTGACAGATGAAAAAGCTAAAATCATCCTTGAGTCAATCAACGTTCCAGAACCAGTTATCCAATTGATGGTTGAGCCAAAATCTAAAGCAGACCAAGACAAGATGGGTATTGCCCTTCAAAAATTGGCTGAAGAAGATCCAACATTCCGCGTTGAAACAAACGTTGAAACTGGTGAAACAGTTATCTCTGGTATGGGTGAACTTCACCTTGACGTCCTTGTTGACCGTATGCGTCGTGAGTTCAAAGTTGAAGCGAACGTAGGTGCTCCTCAAGTATCTTACCGTGAAACATTCCGCGCTTCTACTCAAGCACGTGGATTCTTCAAACGTCAGTCTGGTGGTAAAGGTCAATTCGGTGATGTATGGATTGAATTTACTCCAAACGAAGAAGGTAAAGGATTCGAATTTGAAAACGCAATCGTCGGTGGTGTGGTTCCTCGTGAATTTATCCCAGCGGTTGAAAAAGGTTTGGTAGAATCTATGGCTAACGGTGTACTTGCAGGTTACCCAATGGTTGACGTTAAAGCTAAACTTTACGATGGTTCATACCACGATGTCGACTCATCTGAAACTGCCTTCAAGATTGCGGCTTCACTTGCCCTTAAAGAAGCTGCTAAATCAGCGCAACCAGCTATCCTTGAGCCAATGATGCTTGTAACAATCACTGTTCCAGAAGAAAACCTTGGTGATGTTATGGGTCACGTAACTGCTCGTCGTGGACGTGTAGATGGTATGGAAGCACATGGTAACAGCCAAATCGTTCGTGCTTACGTTCCACTTGCTGAAATGTTCGGTTACGCAACAGTTCTTCGTTCTGCATCTCAAGGACGTGGTACATTCATGATGGTATTTGACCACTACGAAGATGTACCTAAGTCAGTACAAGAAGAAATCATTAAGAAAAACAAAGGTGAAGACTAATCAGTCCTCACTCTAGAAGGAAGTCACTTAGTGGCTTCCTTTTTTGGATAGTTCCGATAAATTTTATAGATTCTGAAAACATGCACTCATAAAAATTTCATATAAAAATGAGTTAAAGTTATTTGCGGAAGAAATATATAATTATCAATAGAAATAAGTTGAAAAAAATATAAACTACCTTTTAAAAACTTATAAAAAAAGGAGAACATTCATAAATAAACGTTAAAATAGAAAATTCAGAAAATTTCTTCTTTTGTCTTGAAAATTTTTGAAAAAATGGTATGATAGTAACAAGTTATTTTTAAGAGAAGAGAAAGGGGAACAATGGAGAAAATCAGTTTAGAATCTCCTAAGACGGGGTCGGACCTAGTTTTGGAAACACTTCGTGATTTAGGAATTGATACCATCTTTGGTTATCCTGGTGGTGCTGTCTTGCCTTTTTATGATGCGATATATAATTTTAAAGGCATTCGTCACATTCTAGGACGCCATGAGCAAGGTTGCCTGCATGAAGCTGAAGGTTATGCCAAATCAACTGGAAAGTTGGGTGTTGCCGTCGTCACTAGCGGACCGGGAGCAACAAATGCCATTACAGGGATTGCGGATGCCATGAGCGATAGCGTTCCCCTTTTGGTCTTTACAGGTCAGGTGGCGCGAGCAGGGATTGGGAAAGATGCCTTTCAGGAAGCAGACATCGTGGGAATTACCATGCCAATCACTAAGTACAATTACCAAGTTCGTGAGACGGCTGATATTCCGCGTATCATTACGGAAGCTGTCCATATCGCGACTACAGGCCGTCCAGGGCCAGTTGTCATTGACCTACCAAAAGACGTATCTGCTTTAGAAACAGACTTCATCTATTCACCAGAAGTGAACTTACCAAGCTATCAGCCGACTCTTGAGCCGAATGATATGCAAATCAAGAAAATCTTGAAGCAATTATCCAAGGCTAAAAAACCAGTCTTGCTGGCTGGTGGCGGAATTAGTTATGCTGAAGCTGCTGCAGAATTAAATGAATTTGCAGAACGCTATCAAATTCCAGTGGTAACAAGTCTTTTGGGACAAGGTACGATTGCAACGACTCATCCACTCTTCCTTGGAATGGGAGGTATGCATGGGTCTTTCGCAGCTAATATTGCTATGACGGAAGCTGACTTTATGATTAGTATTGGTTGCCGTTTCGATGACCGCTTGACAGGAAATCCTAAGACCTTCGCTAAGAATGCTAAGGTCGCCCACATTGATATTGACCCAGCTGAGATTGGTAAGATTATCAGTGCAGATATTCCTGTAGTTGGAGATGCTAAGAAAGCCTTGCAAATGTTGCTGGCCGAACCAACCGTTCATAACAATACTGAGAAATGGATTGAGAAGGTTACTAAAGACAAGAACCGTGTTCGTTCTTATGACAAAAAAGAACGTGTGGTTCAACCGCAAGCCGTTATTGAACGAATTGGTGAATTGACGAATGGAGATGCCATTGTGGTCACAGACGTTGGTCAACACCAAATGTGGACAGCCCAGTATTATCCTTACCAAAATGAGCGTCAGTTAGTGACTTCAGGTGGTTTGGGAACCATGGGATTTGGAATTCCAGCAGCAATTGGAGCTAAAATTGCTAACCCAGATAAGGAAGTAGTCTTGTTTGTTGGGGATGGTGGTTTCCAAATGACCAACCAGGAATTGGCTATTTTGAACATTTACAAGGTGCCAATCAAGGTGATTATGCTGAACAACCACTCACTTGGAATGGTCCGCCAGTGGCAAGAATCCTTCTATGAAGGTAGAACATCTGAGTCGGTCTTTGATACTCTTCCTGATTTCCAACTGATGGCACAGGCTTATGGCATTAAAAACTATAAGTTTGACAATCCTGAGACCTTGGCTCAAGACCTTGAAGTCATCACTGAGGATGTTCCTATGCTAATCGAGGTAGATATTTCTCGTAAGGAACAGGTGTTACCAATGGTACCGGCTGGTAAGAGTAATCATGAGATGTTGGGGGTGAAGTTCCATGCGTAGAATGTTAACAGCAAAACTACAAAATCGTTCAGGAGTCCTCAATCGCTTTACCGGTGTCCTGTCTCGCCGTCAGGTTAATATTGAAAGCATCTCTGTTGGAGCAACAGAAGATCCGAATGTATCGCGTATCACTATTATTATTGATGTTGCTTCTCATGATGAGGTGGAGCAAATCATCAAGCAGCTCAATCGTCAGATTGATGTGATTCGCATTCGTGATATTACAGACAAGCCTCATTTGGAGCGCGAGGTGATTTTGGTTAAGATGTCAGCGCCAGCTGAGAAACGAGCTGAGATTCTGGCGATTATTCAACCTTTCCGTGCAACGGTGGTAGACGTAGCACCAAGTTCAATTACTATTCAGATGACAGGAAATGCAGAAAAGAGCGAAGCCCTGTTGCGAGTCATTCGACCATACGGTATTCGCAATATTGCTCGAACTGGTGCAACTGGATTTACCCGCGATTAATACTCTTCGAAAATCAAATTCAAATCACGTCAGCTTTGCCTTGCCGTACTCAAGTACAGCCTGCGGCTAGCTTCCTAATTTGCTCTTTGATTTTCATTGAGTATAAAAATATTTTAAATTTGTTAAACCAGCCTAAAAGGCAATAAATAATAGAAAAGAGAGAAAAAACTATGGCAGTTCAAATGGAATACGAAAAAGATGTTAAAGTAGCAGCACTTGACGGTAAAAAAATCGCCGTTATCGGTTATGGTTCACAAGGACATGCGCATGCTCAAAACTTGCGTGATTCAGGTCGCGATGTCATTATCGGTGTACGTCCAGGTAAATCTTTTGACAAAGCAAAAGAAGACGGATTTGACACTTATACAGTAGCAGAAGCTACTAAATTGGCTAATGTTATCATGATTTTGGCACCAGACGAAATCCAACAAGAATTGTACGAAGCAGAAATCGCTCCAAACTTGGAAGCTGGAAATGCAGTTGGATTTGCTCACGGTTTCAACATCCACTTTGAATTTATCAAAGTACCTGCAGATGTAGATGTCTTCATGTGTGCTCCTAAAGGACCAGGACACTTGGTACGTCGTACTTATGAAGAAGGATTTGGTGTTCCAGCTCTTTACGCAGTATACCAAGATGCAACAGGAAATGCGAAAAACATTGCTATGGACTGGTGTAAAGGTGTTGGAGCAGCTCGTGTAGGTCTTCTTGAAACAACTTACAAAGAAGAAACTGAAGAAGATTTGTTTGGTGAACAAGCTGTACTTTGCGGTGGTTTGACTGCTCTTATCGAAGCTGGTTTCGAAGTCTTGACAGAAGCAGGATACGCTCCAGAATTGGCTTACTTTGAAGTTCTTCACGAAATGAAATTAATCGTTGACTTGATCTATGAAGGTGGATTCAAGAAAATGCGTCAATCAATTTCAAACACTGCTGAGTACGGTGACTATGTATCAGGTCCACGTGTAATTACTGAGCAAGTTAAAGAAAACATGAAAGCTGTCTTGGCAGACATCCAAAATGGTAAATTTGCAAATGGCTTTGTAAATGACTATAAAGCTGGACGTCCAAAATTGACTGCTTACCGTGAACAAGCAGCTAACCTTGAAATTGAAAAAGTTGGTGCAGAATTGCGTAAAGCAATGCCATTTGTTGGTAAAAATGACGATGATGCATTCAAAATCTATAACTAATTGATAGAGATTAAGGTGAAGGCGAGTTGGGGGACTAACTCGCTTTTATAATCAATTCATCTCTTTTTAAAAGAATGGATTGCGATAAGTATGAAATAGTCTAGGAGAAAATGATGTTAAGTTCAAAAGATATAATCAAGGCTCATAAAGTCTTGAACGGTGTGGTTGTGAATACCCCACTGGATTACGACCATTATTTATCGGAGAAGTATGGTGCTAAGATTTATTTGAAAAAGGAAAATGCTCAACGTGTTCGTTCTTTTAAAATTCGTGGTGCCTATTATGCCATTTCGCAGCTCAGCAAGGAAGAGCGTGAGCGTGGGGTAGTCTGTGCCTCTGCGGGGAATCATGCACAGGGAGTTGCCTATACTTGTAATGAAATGAAGATTCCTGCTACTATCTTTATGCCCATTACTACTCCGCAACAAAAAATTGGTCAAGTTCGCTTTTTTGGTGGGGACTTCGTAACTATTAAACTAGTTGGAGATACCTTTGATGCTTCTGCTAAAGCAGCTCAAGAATTTACAGTTTCTGAAAATCGTACCTTTATTGATCCCTTTGATGATGCCCATGTTCAAGCTGGTCAAGGGACAGTTGCTTATGAGATTTTAGAAGAAGCTCGAAAAGAATCGATTTATTTTGATGCTGTCTTGGTTCCTGTTGGTGGTGGCGGTCTCATTGCTGGGGTTTCTACCTATATCAAGGAAACAAGTCCAGAAATTGAAGTCATTGGGGTAGAGGCTAATGGAGCGCGTTCCATGAAGGCTGCTTTTGAAGCTGGTGGACCTGTTAAACTCAAAGAAATTGACAAATTTGCGGATGGGATTGCTGTGCAAAAGGTAGGTCAGTTGACCTATGAAGCAACTCGTCAACATGTTCAAACTTTGGTAGGTGTCGATGAGGGATTGATTTCTGAAACCTTGATTGACCTTTACTCTAAGCAAGGGATTGTCGCAGAACCTGCTGGAGCGGCTAGTATCGCCTCTTTAGAGGTTTTGGCTGAATATATCAAGGGGAAAACCATTTGTTGTATCATTTCTGGAGGAAATAATGATATCAACCGTATGCCTGAAATGGAAGAACGTGCCTTGATTTATGATGGAATCAAGCATTACTTTGTGGTTAATTTTCCACAGCGTCCGGGGGCTTTGCGTGAATTTGTAAATGATATCTTGGGGCCAGATGATGATATCACACGTTTTGAGTATATCAAACGAGCTAGCAAGGGGACAGGCCCAGTATTGATTGGGATTGCCTTGGCAGATAAGCATGATTATGCAGGCTTGATTCGTCGAATGGAAGGTTTTGATCCAGCTTATATTAACTTAAATGGTAACGAAACGCTCTATAATATGCTTGTCTGAGGACTAATAAAAAAATATCATATTATTTGCACAATTGATGTATAGGTGCTATAATGAAGATGAAGAAAGGGGGCGATTCCTATGGACTTAGGAAATCGGTTACGCTATTTCTATCATAACTCATTATAGTACCTATGTTTTTTGATTCAGTTTATAGTAAGGGAGTAAAATTACTTGTTATATGTAAGGAGTTTTTTGAAATCTACTATTTTATATATAGCTAATCTGAAATTTGGCTAAATATAATAGGAATTAGAAAAAATAATCAATACTAATGAGAAGCCTTATACTGAGTTAACTGAGAAGAGTGATAAGATACTAAGAAGATAAAAACAGTGGAAAATGTTGGAAGATAGGATACTATTGTTTCCTAACTACTCATCTTTTTATAGGTTTGAAGAAATAAAAAGTAAACTTGATAAAGTAAATAAATAGTACAAGTTGACCAAATGATTGAATGCTGGTGCAGACATGAAAAAGTCTAAAAGGAGAAAAATACTCGTTAGAAATGGTTTAGAGCAGAAGATTATTTTGTCAAATTTTTTTGTTTTACAGTGGAATAAATAATATGAAATAAGATTAGAATATGTCTAGATTATCGAGAATCAGCATCTGTCAAATATGAATATTATCACATAAATAAGATTTAATAATACAGTTGTTTTAAAGAACTATAAAAATTGTTTTCGACAATGAAAAACCTATATATTATAAGCTTTAATAAGATAGCAAGTAAAAATAAGGGCGTTTATTTTATTGAATATATGTTTTTTATTGACAAAAAGCATAAAAGCGTATACAATTAAATATCGTAAATAAGAAAATAGGAGAAAGACATGGCTAAGTCAAACTTTGAAAAAGTAGAATCAGTTGTTGGCTGGGTTCGTGATAAGAAAATCACAGGCTACCGTATCTCTAAAGAAACGAATGCGCGTGAAATGTCTATCATTGCTCTAGCGCAGGGGCGTGCAAAAGTAAAAAATATTTCGTTTGAAACGGCTCTAGGTTTAATTGATTTCTATGAAAAAAATCATGAAAAATTTGAAGATTAATCTTTGGATAATGGCGGATTCTTGAATAAGGTCTGCCTTTTCATTTATAGGATAACAAAAAGACTGCACAATTGCTGCAGCCTTTTCTTTTTATTTGATACTCTTCGAAAATCAAATTCAAACCACGTCAGCTTCACCTTGCCGTACTCAAGTACAGCCTGCGGCTAGCTTCCTAGTTTGCTCTTTGATTTTCATTGAGTATGAGATAACGTTGAAGGAATTCTTTTGTACGGTCTTCTTTAGGATTAGTGAAGAGGTCTTCTGGTTTACCTTCTTCAGCGATTACACCCTTATCCATGAAGATAACACGGTGAGAGACATCACGGGCGAATTCCATTTCGTGGGTTACGACAATCATAGTCAAGCCTTCCTGAGCCAGATCTTGCATGATTTTGAGGACTTCTCCAACCATTTCTGGATCGAGAGCTGATGTTGGTTCATCAAAGAGAATGGCGTCCGGATTCATGGAGAGGGCACGAGCGATGGCCACACGTTGTTTTTGACCACCTGAGAGTTGTTTTGGTTTCGCTTGCCAGTAGCGTTCTCCCATGCCGACCTTTTCCAGGTTTTCTTTGGCAATCTTTTCAGCTTCTGTACGTTCGCGTTTAAGGACAGTTGTCTGAGCGACAATTGTGTTTTCAAGAACGTTGAGATTTTCAAAGAGGTTAAAGGATTGGAACACCATCCCCAACTTTTCACGGTATTGCGTGAGGTCATAGCCTTTTTCGAGGACGTTTTGTCCATGATAAAGGATTTGTCCATCAGTTGGCGTTTCAAGGAGGTTAATGGAGCGTAGGAAGGTTGATTTTCCGCTTCCAGAGCTTCCGATGATAGAGATTACCTCTCCCTTGTGGACAGTGAGTGAAATGTCTTTTAGCACTTCGTTTTGTCCATAGGATTTTTTGAGGTGTTTAATTTCAAGGATTGCTTGTGTCATTATTTCAAATCCTCCGTTTGCATTTGGTTAGCACCTGTAGTATAGGTATCCATGTCCATGCGGCGTTCGATGAAGCGTAGGATACGTGTTACGGTGAAGGTGAGGACAAAGTAAATCACGGCGATGATTGTAAATGTCTGGAAGTATTGATAGGTTTGTGTTGCCACGGTATTTCCTGAGAAATAAAGTTCGACAACAGAGATAACGTTCAATACAGATGTATCTTTGATATTGATGACAAATTCATTACCAGTTGCTGGTAGGATGTTACGGACAACCTGAGGTAGGACAATCTTACGCATGGTTTGGCTATGAGTCATACCAAGAGCAGTAGCGGCTTCAAATTGTCCCTTGTCAACTGCTAGGATACCACCACGGACGATTTCAGTCATGTAGGCTCCGGTGTTGATTGAAACGATGAAGATAGCAGCCAGTGTACGGTCAAGGTTGATACCGAAAGCTTGGGCAGTTCCATAGTAGATAACCATCGATTGAACGATCATTGGAGTACCACGGAAAATTTCAATGTAGACGTTGAGGATCCAGCCGACTAGTTTTTGTAGACCATAAATGGCTTTATTCTCAGATAGAGGAGCAGTACGGAAAACACCAATGGCAAGCCCAATAATGAGACCTGTGATGGTTCCGACGATAGAAATCAAAAGAGTGACACCAGCACCACGCAAAAGTTGTTGCCAGTTTTCAGAAAGAATTTTAGTGACTTGGCTAAAGAAACTACTGCTAGTCTCTTCAGTTGTTGTAGCTTCGGCAGGTTGTTCCTTGATCATACGATCCATCAAGGCAACTTGATCGTCTTTTGAAATGGTTTCAATGCTGGCATTGATTTGGCTAATACGGTTATCATCTTTACGAAGTCCGATGGCGATAGCTGTATCTTCTTCCCCAGTTTTGAAACCTGGTTCTACTTGAAGCATCTTGAACTTAGAGTTCGCAGCTTCAGCAGTCAGAGCTTCTGGGCGTTCAGAAACATAGGCATCTATGACACCAGCCTCAAGAGCTTGGCGCATTTGAGCGAAGTCTCCCATGGCTGTTTCTTTTTTAGCACCTGGGATTTGTGAAATCAAGTCATAAAGGTAGACACCTTGTTGAGAAGTGATTTTCGCACCATTAAAGTCATCCAAAGATTTGGCATTTGCGTAGGCAGAATCTTTTTTGACTAGTAGAACTGGTTCGCTAGTATAGTAACTGCTTGAAAAGGCAATTTCTTGTTTGCGTTCTGCAGTTGGACTCATACCCGCGATAATCATGTCAATCTTACCAGAAGTAAGGGCAGGGACTAGACCTTCCCACTTTGTTTTAACGACCAGAGGTTCTTTACCTAAGTCCTTAGCGATTTTCTTGGCGATTTGAACATCGTATCCATTGGCATACTGGTTAGTCCCATCGATTTTGACAGCCCCATTGCTATCATCGTCCTGGGTCCAGTTAAAGGGAGCATATGCTGCTTCCATCCCGATGCGTAAATATTCATCGGCTTGGGCAACATTGACAAGTCCCAGCATCAGCAAGAGACTTGTGAAAATAGATAAGTATATTTTTCTCATGATTTCTCCTATTTCTAATCTATTAAAAAATAACTGTCTCCTATTTTATCGAAAAAAACTCTATTTTTCAATATAGGTAAGCCCTTACTTATGAAAAAATGATATAATGATAGCAAAGATAAAAAGGGGGCTTAGTTGATGAAAAAAACTTTTTTCTTACTGGTGTTAGGCTTGTTTTGCCTTCTGCCACACTTTGTTTTTGCCATTGATTTCAAGATAAACTCTTATCAAGGAGATTTGTATATTCATGCAGACAATACGGCAGAATTTAGACAGAAGATAGTTTACCAGTTTGAGGAGGACTTTAAGGGTCAAATTGTGGGACTTGGACGTGCTGGCAAGATGCCTAGCGGATTTGACATTGATCCTCATCCAAAGGTTCAGGCTGCGAAAAACGGTGCTGAACTGACAGATGTTACGAGCGAAGTGATAGAAGGAGCAGATGGTTATACTGTTAAAGTTTATAATCCAGGTCAAGAAGGCGACACAGTTGAAGTTGACCTCACGTGGAATTTAAAAAATTTGCTTTTTCTATATGATGACATCGCTGAATTAAATTGGCAACCTCTGACAGATAGTTCAGGAACTATTGGAAAGTTTGAATTTCATGTAAGGGGAGATAAGGGGGCTGAAAAACTCTTTTTCCATACAGGGAAACTTTTTAGAGAGGGAACGATTGAAAAGAGTAACCTTGATTATACTATCCGTTTAGACAATCTTCCGGCTAAGCGTGGAGTTGAATTGCATGCCTACTGGCCTCGAACTGATTTTGCTAGCGCTAGGGATCAGGGATTGAAAGGCAATCGTTTAGACGAGTTTAATAAGATAGAAGACTCGATTGTTAAAGAAAAGGACCAGAGTAAACAACTCGTTACTTGGGTCTTCCCTTCGATACTTTCTATTTCCTTGTTATTGAGTGTCTGCTTCTATTTTATTTATATAAGAAAGACCACTCCTTCGGTCAAATATGCCAAAAATCATCGTATATATGAACCACCAATGGAATTAGAGCCTATGGTTTTATCAGAAGCTGTCTACTCAACCTCTTTGGAGGAAGTGAGTCCCTTGGTCAAGGGAGCTGGAAAATTCACCTTTGACCAACTTATTCAAGCTACCTTGCTAGATGTGATAGATCGTGGGAATGTCTCTATCATTTCAGAAGGAGATGCAGTTGGATTGAGGCTAGTAAAAGAAGATGGTTTGTCCAATTTTGAGAAAGACTGTCTAAATCTGGCTTTTTCAGGCAAAAAAGAAGAAACTCTTTCCAATTTGTTTGCGGATTACAAGGTATCTGATAGTCTTTATCGTAGAGCTAAAGCTGCTGATGAAAAACGGATTCAAGCAAAGGGGCGTCAGCTCAAATCTTCTTTTGAAGAAGTATTGAAACAGATGCAAGAAGGAGTGAGAAATCGAGTTTCCTTCTGGGGGCTCCCAGATTATTATCGTCCTTTAACTGGTGGGGAAAAGGCCTTGCAAGTGGGTATGGGGGTCTTGACTATCTTGCCCCTATTTATCGGATTTGGTTTGTTCTTGTACAGTTTGGATGTTTATGGATATCTTTACATCCCCTTGCCAATACTTGGTTTTTTAGGTTTGGTGTTGGCTGTTTTCTATTATTGGAAGCTTCGATTAGATAATCGTGATGGTGTCCTAAATGAAGCAGGAGCAGAAGTATACTATCTCTGGACCAGTTTTGAAAATATGTTGCGTGAGATTGCAAGATTGGATCAGGCTGAATTGGAAAGTATTGTGGTCTGGAATCGCCTCTTGGTCTATGCGACCTTATTTGGCTATGCGGACAAGGTCAGCCATTTGATGAAGGTTCATCAGATTAAAGTGGAAAATCCAGATATCAATCTATATGTAGCTTATGGTTGGAATAGTATGTTTTATCATTCAAGCGCGCAAATGAGCCATTATGCCAGTGTCGCAAATACAGCAAGTACCTACTCCGTATCTTCTGGAAGTGGAAGTTCTGGCGGAGGCTTCTCTGGAGGCGGAGGCGGAGGCAGTATCGGCGCCTTTTAAAGAGAGCTATCACTGGCTGAAAAAATATGCTATAATGGAAGATAGAAAAAGGAGTAATCTATGTATCTTATTGAAATTTTAAAATCTATCTTCTTCGGGATTGTTGAAGGAATTACGGAATGGCTGCCGATTTCAAGTACAGGTCACTTGATTTTAGCAGAGGAATTTATCCAATACCAAAATCAAAATGAAGTCTTTATGTCCATGTTTAATGTCGTGATTCAGCTTGGTGCGATTTTGGCGGTTATGGTGATTTACTTTAATAAGCTCAATCCCTTTAAACCGGGTAAAGACAAGCAGGAAGTTCGTAAGACTTGGAGACTGTGGTTGAAGGTCTTGGTTGCCACTTTGCCTTTACTTGCCGTCTTTAAATTTGATGATTGGTTTGATACTCACTTCCATAATATGGTTTCAGTTGCTCTCATGTTGATTATCTATGGGATTGCCTTTATCTATTTGGAAAAGCGCAATAAAGCGCGTGCTATAGAGCCAAGTGTGACAGAGTTGGACAAGCTTCCTTATACGACAGCTTTCTATATCGGTCTTTTCCAAGTTCTTGCCCTTTTACCAGGGACCAGTCGTTCAGGCGCAACGATTGTCGGTGGTTTGTTAAATGGAACCAGTCGTTCAGTTGTGACAGAATTTACCTTCTATCTTGGGATTCCTGTTATGTTTGGAGCTAGTGCCTTAAAGATTTTCAAATTTATAAAAGCAGGAGAACTCTTGAGCTTTGGGCAATTGTTTTTGCTCTTGGTTGCGATGGGAGTCGCCTTTGCGGTCAGCATGATCGCTATTCGTTTCTTGACCAGCTATGTGAAAAAACACGACTTTACCCTTTTCGGTAAATACCGCATCGTGCTTGGTAGTGTTTTGCTACTTTACAGTTTTGTCCGTTTATTTGTATAAGAAAAACCTTGAAGGGTTCAGACTCTTCAAGGTTTTAAAATCCAGTCATGGTAATCCCCAGCAGGCGGACACCTCTTTCTTTCTCGCTTAATTCTTCATAGAGTTGCAGGGCTATTTGACTTATCTGACTAGCATCCTGTGTTTTTTGAGAAAGACTTTTTCGTTTAGTAAGAGTTGAAAAGTTATCGTAGCGGATTTTCAAAATGACAATTTTTCCAGCTTTTTCTTGTTGATTGAGATTGAGAGCGACTCTTTCTGATAGAAGAGCTAGCTCTTTTTTGATGTCTTCCTCAGCACGGAGAATCTTTCCATAGGTTTTCTCCTTGCCAATTGATTTACGGATACGATTGGATTTGACTGGGGAATTGTGGATACCTCGAGCCTTTCGATACAGGTCATAGCCCAGTCTGCCAAAACGGTCTATTAGGGTCACTTCAGGAACTTCAAGCAAATCAGCGCCAGTAAAAACGCCCATTTGATGAAGACGTTCTACTGTCTTTTTTCCTACTCCATGAAACTTGGCCACGTCCATTTGTTTGAGAAAATCCTCAGCTTGGTCAGGTAGAATCACTGTCAGACCATGAGGTTTTTGATAATCGCTAGCCATTTTAGCCAAGAATTTGTTATAAGAAACGCCAGCAGAAGCAGTTAGATGGAGTTCTTGCCAGATATCCTCTTGAATGAGGCGAGCAATTTTGACCGCTGACTTGATACCGAGTTTATTTTCTGTCACATCCAAATAGGCTTCGTCAATACTCATAGGTTCAATCAAATCTGTATAGCGCTTAAAAATAGCTCGAATCTGGAGCCCCACAGATTTGTATTTCTCATAATTCCCTGAGATGAAGATTGCCTGGGGACAACGCTCATAGGCTTCCTTAGAGCTCATGGCTGAATGGACACCAAAAGCTCGCGCTTCATAGCTACAAGTTGAAACGACACCACGCCCACCTGTTTGCCGAGGGTCACTGCCGATAATGACAGGTTTTCCTCTGAGTTTAGGATTATCTCTGATTTCCACCGCAGCAAAAAAGGCATCCATGTCAATATGGATGATTTTTCTTGACAAATCATTTAATAAGGGAAAAATCAACATGCCTAGCACCTTTTTACTGCTTATTTTCTTTTATTATACCCTTTTTTCTGAAAAAAAGAAAAAAGGACTTTATTTTTTCAAAAATATAATACAGTTTGAAGAAAAATATAGACTGTTTTAGAAAAGAAAGTGTAAAAATAGGGATTTTTCGCTTGTTGAAATCGGTTACTGTATGGTATACTTGTCTCATGAATGTAACAGATGACTGTTACTAGAAAGAAAAAAGAGGACATTAACATGGTTGTTAAGACAGTTGTTGAAGCACAAGATATTTTTGATAAAGCTTGGGAAGGCTTCAAAGGCGTAGATTGGAAAGAAAAAGCAAGTGTATCACGCTTCGTACAAGCTAACTACACACCTTACGATGGAGACGAAAGCTTCCTTGCAGGACCAACAGAACGTTCACTTCACATCAAAAAAATTGTAGAAGAAACTAAAGCACACTACGAAGAAACTCGTTTCCCAATGGACACTCGTCCAACATCTATCGCTGATATCCCAGCAGGATTTATCGATAAAGAAAACGAAGTTATCTTTGGTATCCAAAATGACGAACTCTTCAAATTGAACTTCATGCCAAAAGGTGGTATCCGTATGGCTGAAACTACTTTGAAGGAAAATGGATACGAACCAGACCCAGCTGTTCACGAAATCTTCACTAAATACGTAACAACAGTTAACGACGGTATTTTCCGTGCCTACACTTCAAATATTCGTCGCGCTCGTCACGCACACACTGTAACTGGTCTTCCAGATGCATACTCACGCGGACGTATCATCGGTGTTTACGCACGTCTTGCTCTTTACGGTGCAGACTACTTGATGCAAGAAAAAGTAAACGACTGGAACGCAATTGAAGAAATCGATGAAGAAACAATCCGTCTTCGTGAAGAAATCAACCTTCAATACCAAGCGTTGCAACAAGTTGTTCGCTTGGGTGACCTTTACGGAGTTGATGTTCGCAAACCAGCGATGAACGTTAAAGAAGCTATCCAATGGGTTAACATCGCCTTCATGTCTGTCTGCCGTGTTATCAACGGTGCTGCTACATCTCTAGGTCGTGTGCCAATCGTATTGGATATCTTTGCAGAACGTGACCTTGCTCGTGGTACATTTACTGAATCAGAAATCCAAGAATTCGTTGATGATTTCGTTATGAAACTTCGTACAGTTAAATTTGCTCGTACAAAAGCTTACGACCAATTGTACTCAGGTGACCCAACCTTCATCACAACTTCTATGGCTGGTATGGGTAACGACGGTCGTCACCGTGTTACTAAGATGGACTACCGTTTCTTGAACACTCTTGACAACATCGGTAACTCTCCAGAACCAAACTTGACAGTTCTTTGGACTGATAAATTGCCATACAACTTCCGTCGCTACTGTATGCACATGAGCCACAAACACTCTTCTATCCAATACGAAGGTGTAACAACAATGGCTAAAGACGGATATGGTGAAATGAGCTGTATCTCATGCTGTGTGTCTCCACTTGACCCAGAAAATGAAGAACAACGCCACAACATCCAGTACTTCGGTGCACGTGTAAACGTATTGAAAGCCCTTCTTACTGGTTTGAACGGTGGTTACGACGATGTTCACAAAGACTACAAAGTATTTGACATCGAACCAATCCGTGACGAAGTTCTTGAATTCGAATCAGTTAAAGCTAACTTTGAAAAATCTCTTGACTGGTTGACTGATACTTACGTAGATGCTTTGAACATCATTCACTACATGACTGATAAGTACAACTACGAAGCTGTTCAAATGGCATTCTTGCCAACTAAACAACGTGCCAACATGGGATTCGGTATCTGTGGATTTGCCAACACTGTTGATACATTGTCAGCTATCAAATACGCTACAGTTAAACCAATCCGTGATGAAAATGGCTACATCTATGATTACGAAACAATCGGTGAATACCCACGTTGGGGTGAAGATGACCCACGTTCAAACGAATTGGCAGAATGGTTGATCGAAGCTTACACAACTCGTCTACGTAGCCACAAACTTTACAAAGACGCTGAAGCTACAGTATCACTTTTGACAATCACATCTAACGTTGCTTACTCTAAACAAACTGGTAACTCACCAGTCCACAAAGGTGTATACCTCAACGAAGATGGTTCTGTGAACTTGTCTAAACTTGAATTCTTCTCACCAGGTGCTAACCCATCTAATAAAGCTAAAGGTGGATGGTTGCAAAACTTGAACTCACTTTCTAGCCTTGACTTTAGTTATGCAGCTGATGGTATCTCATTGACTACACAAGTATCACCTCGCGCTCTTGGTAAGACTCGTGACGAACAAGTTGATAACTTGGTAACAATCCTTGATGGTTACTTCGAAAACGGTGGACAACACGTTAACTTGAACGTTATGGACTTGAACGATGTTTACGAAAAAATCATGTCAGGCGAAGACGTTATCGTACGTATCTCTGGATACTGTGTAAACACTAAATACCTCACTCCAGAACAAAAAACTGAATTGACACAACGTGTCTTCCACGAAGTTCTTTCAATGGATGATGCCTTGGATGCGTTGAGCTAAGATTATATAAAATAATACAAAGAAGGACTAGTTAAAAGCTAGTTCTTCTTTTTTGGCTCTATAATATTTGTAGTGGGTAAATCCCCTATGGATATTATGGAGCCTATTTTGTTGTAGAAAAAAAGTCCCATATCATCTATAATGAAAAGCGACCAAACTATCATTAGAAAGAATCATATGGAACAATTACATTTTATCACAAAATTACTAGACATTAAAGACCCTAATATTCAAATTATAGATATCATCAATAGGGATACACTCAGGGAAATCATCGCCAAACTGAACTACGATGCCCCATCTTGTCCTGATTGTGGAAGTCAAATGAAGAAATATGACTTTCAAAAACCGTCTAAGATCCCTTACCTCGAAACAACTGGTATGCCTACTAGAATTCTCCTTAAAAAACACCCCAAAAGTTAGATTTTTTCTGTCTAACTTTTGGGGTGCAGTTCATCCTTAGTACATAACATTATCGAAGACGGAGATACGGAATCCTTGATTCGTAAGTATCTTCATTCAGGTGTTATCATTAACGGTCAGCGTCATAAAACGCTAGTTGGGACACCACAGGGAGGAAATTTATCTCCTCTCTTATCCAATATCATGCTTAATGAATTGGACAAGGAATTAGAAAAGAGGGGACTTCGATTTGTGCGCTACGCAGATGATTGTGTGATTACGGTCGGAAGCGAGGCTGCCGCTAAGCGTGTGATGTATTCAGTCAGTCGTTTTATTGAGAAACGGCTAGGTTTGAAAGTAAACATGACCAAGACTAAGATTACCAGACCAAGAGAGTTGAAATATCTAGGTTTTGGGTTCTGGAAATCATCAGACGGTTGGAAAAGTCGTCCACATCAAGATAGTGTTCGGAGATTTAAGCTTAAATCACAGAGGAAATGGAGTATAGACCTAACAAGACGTATTGAGCAACTGAATTTGTCTATTCGAGGATGGATAAACTATTTCTCATTGGGAAATATGAAAAGTATAGTCACTAGCATAGATGAGCGCTTGCCTACTCGCCTACGAGTGATTATCTGGAAGCAATGGAAGAAGAAATCTAGACGATTATGGGGATTGCTTAAGTTAGGGGTTCCTAAATGGATAGCAGATAAGGTATCTGGCTGGGGCGACCATTATCAATTAGTAGCTCAGAAGTCGGTACTTAAACGTGCGATATCAAAACCAGTCCTTGAAAAACGTGGACTGGTTTCGTGTTTGGATTATTACCTTGAACGACATGCGTTAAAAGTTAGTTGAACCGCCGTATGCCGAACGGCACGTACGGTGGTGTGAGAGGGGCTTCTAGCAAGTCTCCTGACCCTAGCAATTTTATATTTGATGTAAGAATGGCACCCTGATGTTTCAGGGTGTTTTTGCTTTTAAAAAAATATTGGTCAATTAAAGTCAAAATCCTTGACCTTTTTTGACTAATGTAGTATATTATGAACGTAAGGTAAATGAAAGCCTTACTAGAACACTTATTTAAAGTAAAGTAGAAAGAGGTGTGTCTATGTTTAATCTAGAAATCTTCAGAAGTAAAGATAGTCTACTCCTGCTTGAAAAAGAAAAACCAGAAATAGTACGTAGAGTAGCAATCTAGCTAGTCTAAATTTTTTAAAACAAAGGTCAAAGATAGTCAATATCAGTAATAATAAATAACAACAAGAGGTAAAGAATATGAATAACAACTTTAATAATTTTAACAACATGGATGATTTATTTAATCAATTGATGGGTGGTATGCGAGGATATAGTTCTGAAAATCGCCGTTACTTGATCAATGGACGTGAAGTCACACCTGAGGAATTTGCTCACTATCGTGCAACTGGTCAATTGCCAGGAAATGCAGAATCTGATGCGCAAATGCAACAACAGGCTTTAGGTATGAAACAAGATGGTGTCCTTGCTAAACTCGGTCGTAACTTGACATCAGAAGCACGTGAGGGCAAGCTGGATCCTGTTATCGGACGAAATAAGGAAATTCAAGAAACATCTGAAATCCTTTCACGCCGTACTAAGAACAATCCTGTTTTGGTCGGAGATGCAGGTGTTGGTAAGACAGCTGTTGTCGAAGGTCTAGCGCAAGCTATTGTGAATGGAGATGTTCCAGCTGCCATCAAGAACAAGGAAATTATTTCTATTGATATCTCAGGTCTTGAGGCTGGTACTCAATACCGTGGTAGCTTTGAAGAAAACGTTCAAAACTTGGTCAATGAAGTAAAAGAAGCAGGCAATATTATCCTCTTCTTTGATGAAATTCATCAAATTCTCGGTGCCGGTAGCACTGGTGGAGATAGTGGTTCTAAAGGGCTTGCGGATATTCTCAAGCCAGCTCTCTCTCGTGGTGAGTTGACAGTGATTGGGGCAACAACTCAAGACGAATACCGTAACACCATCTTGAAGAATGCTGCTCTTGCTCGTCGTTTCAACGAAGTCAAGGTCAATGCCCCTTCAGCAGAGGATACATATAAAATTCTTCAAGGAATTCGTGATCTCTATCAACAACACCACAATGTCATTTTGCCAGATGAAGTCTTGAAAGCAGCAGTGGATTATTCTGTTCAGTATATTCCTCAACGTAGCTTGCCAGATAAGGCTATCGACCTTGTCGATGTTACAGCAGCTCACTTGGCAGCTCAACATCCTGTAACTGATGTTCATGCTGTTGAACGTGAAATTGAGGCAGAAAAAGACAAGCAAGAAAAAGCAGTTGAGGCAGAAGATTTTGAAGCAGCTCTAAACTATAAAACACGCATTGCAGAATTAGAAAAGAAAATCGAAAACCACACAGAAGATATGAAGGTGACTGCAAGTGTCAACGATGTGGCTGAATCTGTGGAACGAATGACGGGAATCCCAGTGTCACAAATGGGAGCATCAGACATCGAACGTTTGAAAGATATGGCTCATCGTCTGCAAGACAAGGTGATTGGCCAAGACAAGGCAGTTGAAGCTGTAGCTCGTGCCATCCGTCGTAACCGTGCAGGTTTTGATGAAGGCAATCGCCCAATCGGTAGCTTCCTCTTTGTAGGACCAACTGGGGTTGGTAAGACAGAACTTGCTAAGCAATTGGCTCTCGATATGTTTGGAACTAAGGAAGCGATTATCCGTTTGGATATGTCTGAATATAGTGACCGCACAGCCGTATCTAAGCTAATTGGTACAACAGCAGGTTATGTAGGTTACGATGACAATAGCAATACCTTGACAGAACGTGTTCGTCGCAATCCATACTCTATCATTCTCTTGGACGAAATTGAAAAGGCTGACCCTCAAGTGATCACTCTTCTCCTCCAAGTCTTGGATGATGGTCGTTTGACAGATGGTCAAGGAAATACAGTGAACTTCAAGAACACTGTCATTATTGCGACATCAAATGCTGGATTTGGCTATGAAGCTAACTTGACAGAAGATGCAGATAAACCAGAATTGATGGATCGTTTGAAACCATTCTTCCGTCCAGAATTCCTTAACCGCTTTAACGCAGTTATTGAGTTCTCACACTTGACTAAGGAAGACCTTTCTAAGATTGTAGACTTGATGTTGGCTGAAGTCAACCAAACCTTGGCTAAGAAAGATATTGATTTGGTAGTCAGTCAAGCGGCTAAAGACTATATCACAGAAGAAGGTTATGACGAAGTCATGGGTGTTCGTCCGCTCCGTCGCGTGGTTGAACAAGAAATTCGTGATAAGGTGACAGACTTCCATTTGGATCACCTAGATGCCAAACACCTAGAAGCAGATATGGAAGATGGTGGTTTGGTTATTCGTGAGAAAGCTTAAGACAGAATTTTGAGCATAAAAAAGAAGGAACCAGCTGAAAAAAAACTGGTTCCTTTTTTTGTGTTTAGATGACATGGCGTTCAAAGGCATCATCTGAAATCCCTTGTTCTAGGATGAGTTTTGCCCATTCTTTAGCAGAAAAGAGGCTGTGGTCCTTATAGTTTCCGCAAGATTCGATGGTTGTACCAGGGACGTCTTCCCAAGTAGTAGTTTCAGCGATTTCCTTGAGCGAATCCTTGATAACAGCTGCGATTTCAGCACTAGTGTGACGTCCCCACATAATCATGTGGAAGCCTGTGCGGCAACCAAATGGTGAACAGTCAATCATACCGTCAATTCGGGTACGGATGAGTTTGGCTAAGAGGTGCTCGATAGTGTGAAGGCCAGCGGTAGGGATAGAGTCTTCGTTTGGTTGTACCAAGCGAATATCATAATTGGAGATAATGTCTCCCTTTGGTCCTGTTTCTTCCCCAATCAAGCGAACATAGGGTGCTTTAACAATGGTGTGGTCAAGTTCAAAACTTTCAACAATAACTTCTTTTGACATGGTAAATCCTTTCAGTTTTCTTCTTTCATTATAACACAAAGCTGGCTCCTGAGACAGAGAGAAAACCTCCCCGAGAGTGGAGAGGCTGCAATCTTTATTTACGATACAAGCGGTCGTATTGGTAGTAAGGGTCAAAGGTTACATTGATACCCAATTTGCGAAGGACATTCTTGTCTTCATCTGTCAAGATGATGGTTGAGTGAGCTTCGCTTCCTTTGAGGTTGCCAAGCTCTTCCATAGCGCGAGCAGCATCAGGATTTTCTGTGGCTGTGATAGCAAGAGCAATCAGGATTTCATTTGAATGCAGGCGTGGATTACGGCTACCTAGATGATCGATTTTGAGACCTTGGATTGGCTTGACAAGTTCAGGCTCGATTAGTTTTACTTCCTTAGCGATGTTAGCTGATTTCTTGATGGCGTTGATCAAGGCAGCGGCTGTAGGGCCAAAGAGCTCTGAGTTCTTACCAGTCACGATTTCACCACTTGGCAATTCAAGGGCTAGGGCTGGTCCGCCAGTTTCTTCTGCTTTTTGACGGGCGACGACAGCAACCTTACGGTCTGCAGGTGTGATGCCGAGGTCGTTCATAAGCAACTCAATTTTCTTGACAGCAGCTTCGCCAACTTTTTCAGCTTTAAAATCAAGAACAGTTTGATAGTAGCGACGGATGATTTCTTGTTTAGAAGCTTCGACAGCAGCCCCGTCATCTGTAATAGCGAAACCAACCATGTTGACCCCCATGTCTGTCGGTGAAGCGTATGGAGATTCACCGAGGATACGTTCCAACATGCGCTTGAGCACTGGGAAAATTTCGATATCACGGTTGTAGTTGACAGTGGTTTCTCCATAGGTTTGGAGATGGAAGGGGTCAATCATGTTGACATCGTCAAGGTCAGCTGTGGCAGCCTCGTAGGCCAAGTTAATAGGGTGATGAAGGGGAAGATTCCAAACTGGGAAGGTTTCAAATTTAGCGTAACCAGACTTGATACCATTGATTTGGTCGTGGTACATGTTTGACATACAAGTTGCCAATTTTCCAGAACCAGGACCAGGAGCAGTTACGACAATCAAGTTGCGACTGGTTTTGATGTAGTCGTTTTTTCCCATGCCTTCTGGAGAGATGATGTGATCCATATCCGTCGGATATCCTTTGATTGGATAGTGAAGATAAGAATCAATTCCGTTTTTCTCAAGTTGGTTGCGGAAGGCATCTGCAGCTGGTTGACCAGCGTACTGTGTGATGACAACGGAGCCAACAAAAATTCCCAATTCATTGAATTTGTCAATCAGACGAAGAACTTCTTGGTCATAAGAAATGCCCAAGTCACCACGTGCCTTGGAATGTTCGATGTTGCTAGCATTAATGGCAATCACAACCTCAACCTGCTCTTTCAATTCTTGCAAGAGTTTGATTTTATTGTCAGGCTCATAACCAGGAAGAACACGAGCAGCGTGGAAATCTTCTAACATTTTGCCACCAAACTCCAAGTAGAGCTTGCCGTCAAATTGGTTAATGCGCTCCAAAATGTGGTCGCGCTGTAGATTCAAATATTGTTCAGAACTAAAAGCTTGTTTTTTCATTTTTTTACCTCTGACCTCTATTATAATAAAAAATTGGAAGTTAGGAAACTATGGAGTTAAAAAAGGAATCAAAAAGATTAGGCAAACGCTTGCATAAAACTCTGAAAAGCGCTATCATAGACTATAGATTATGAAAATAATGAGGTAAGAAGATGCAAGAAAAATGGTGGCACAATGCCGTAGTCTATCAAGTCTATCCTAAGAGCTTTATGGATAGCAACGGAGATGGAATTGGCGATTTGCCAGGAATTACCAGTAAGTTAGACTATCTAGCCAAGTTAGGAATTACAGCGATTTGGCTTTCTCCTGTTTATGACAGTCCTATGGATGATAATGGATATGATATTGCTGATTATCAAGCGATTGCGGCTATTTTTGGGACCATGGAGGACATGGATCAACTAATCGCGGAAGCTAAGAAGCGTGATATTCGTATCATCATGGACTTGGTGGTCAATCATACCTCAGATGAACACGCTTGGTTTGTCGAGGCCTGTGAAAATCCTGACAGCCCTGAGCGAGACTACTATATCTGGCGGAATGAGCCTAACGATCTAGATTCTATCTTTAGTGGGTCTGCTTGGGAATATGATGAAAAGTCAGGTCAATACTATCTCCACTTTTTCAGTAAGAAACAGCCGGATCTCAACTGGGAAAATGAAAAACTTCGCCAGAAAATTTATGAGATGATGAACTTCTGGATTGATAAAGGGATTGGCGGTTTCCGTATGGATGTTATTGACATGATTGGCAAAATTCCTGACGAGAAAGTAGTCAATAATGGTCCTATGCTCCACCCTTATCTCAAGGAGATGAATCAGGCGACCTTTGGCGACAAAGATCTCTTGACAGTAGGGGAGACTTGGGGAGCAACGCCAGATATTGCCAAGCTCTACTCTAATCCAAAGGGGCAAGAATTGTCTATGGTCTTCCAGTTTGAACATATCGGTCTTCAGCATCAGGAAGGCCAGCCTAAATGGCACTATCAAAAAGAGCTGAATATAGCTAAGTTAAAAGAGATTTTCAACAAATGGCAGACAGAGTTAGGAGTTGAGGATGGCTGGAATTCGCTCTTCTGGAACAATCATGACCTTCCTCGTATCGTCTCAATCTGGGGAAATGACCAAGAATACCGCGAAAAATCTGCCAAAGCCTTTGCCATCTTGCTTCATCTCATGAGAGGGACTCCTTATATTTACCAAGGTGAGGAGATTGGCATGACCAACTATCCGTTTGAAACGCTGGACCAAGTAGAAGATATTGAATCCCTTAACTATGCGCGTGAAGCTCTTGAAAAAGGTGTTCCGCTGGAAGAAATCATGGACAGTATCCGTGTCATTGGACGTGACAATGCCCGTACCCCTATGCAATGGGACGAGAGCAAAAACGCTGGTTTCTCGACAGGTCAGCCTTGGTTGGCAGTCAATCCAAACTATGAAGTAATCAACGTTCAGAAAGCGCTGGCAAATCCATATTCTATTTTCTATACCTATCAGAAACTGGTTCAAATCCGTAAGGAGAACAGCTGGCTGATTCGAGCTGACTTTGAATTGCTTGATACGACTGATAAGGTTTTTGCCTATATCCGTAAAGATGGGGACCGTCGTTTCCTAGTTGTGGCTAACTTGTCCAATGAAGAACAAGACTTAACAGTAGAAGGAGACGTCAAGTCGGTCTTGATTGAAAATACCGCAGCTCAAGAAGTCTTTGAAAAACAAATCTTAGCTCCATGGGATGCTTTCTGTGTGGAAATGACTGACTAAAAAGTTAGAGAACAACTCAAAATTAAAAAGCTAGAGTTCCGCAAGTGGAAATCTCTAGCTTTTTTGTGGCTGAGAACTATTTTGTCTCAGGTTCTTTTTTTGGAGATAAGGGACTATTGTTCCAGACTCTTTTTATTTTGTGACAATTTCCCCCTATATCTCAGAGCATGATTTTATCAGAATAAAGAAGAAATTACTAACTTCCCAAACTAACTTCCACCTCTAGTACAAGTGGAAGTCACTTAAAGAAAAAATTAGCAATTTTCATCGCTTTTCTATTGCTTTATCTGTCAATATTTGTTATATTAAAAGTGTAATCATTTTTTTATAAACGTTAAGCATTGCACTTTTCAGATAGAAAGGAGTATTTTTCGAGTAAGAAATGTAAACGCTTACGAAAGTTGATGAAAGGAATTAGGGGTTAATGGATAAACGATTTTTTGAAAAACGCTGTACATACAGTATTCGTAAATTTGCACTAGGTGCTGCTTCAGTTATGATTGGAGCTAGTTTTTTTGCTACTGCTCCAGTAATGGCTAACACACCAACAGTTGGTTCAACAGATAATTTGCCAAGTGAGTTGGCTGATTTGGATAAAAAAGCGAGCGATAATGGACGAGAGTTCGATAAGGAAGCTGCAGCAGCAAATCCAGGTTCTGCTGAAACAACAGATGGACCAAAAACTGAAGAAGACTTATTATCTCTTGAAAAGGAAAACAAAGGAACTACTGACAAGTTGCCGAAAGAATTGGAAGGCAAAGTTGAAAAAGCTACTGATAATGGTAAAGAGATAAATAAAGACCAATTAGCACAAGATACTGGCAGTCTAGTTCCTGACGATGTTGCCAAAACAAAAAATGGAGAATTGAACTATGGCGCTACTGTTAAGATTAAGACTCCATCAGGAGAAGGTAGTGGTATTGTCATTGGCAAGGATCTTGTTTTGACTGTTTCTCACAACTTTATCAAGGATCAACAAGATGGAAATATTCGTAAGGTTGTGGATAATGATAAAGGGGATGGCGATATTTTTAGTATATCCTACCCTGGTTTAGATGATGTAAAATTTAGTAAAAAAGATGTGATTCACTGGGATCGGGACGGCTATCTAAAGGGTTATAAGAACGATTTGGCTCTTGTAAGATTGCGTACAGTTCTTGAAAATGCTCCTGTAGAAGTTACTGAAAAGCCAGTTGTTAAGAAAGTTGGGGATAAAGTCAATATGTTTGGCTATCCTGCTGGTAAGTTGTCACCAGTTATTAACCGTGCTGTAGATTTTGCTGAATCTTATGGTGAAGGAGTCCAAGGAGTTGGTTATCAAGGTGGACAACCAGGTGCTAGCGGTGGCGGTATCTTTGACACGGATGGTAAATTGATTGGTGTTCATCAAAATGGTGTGGTTGGAGTCCGTAGTGGAGGAATCCTTTTCTCCCCAGCTCAATTAAAATGGATCCAAGATCATATTAAGGGAATCTCTAGTTCAAAACCTGCGAATTTAGAGGAAACTGAAAAATCAGTTGAAGAAAAGCCAAAAGAAGATAAGCCGAAAGAAGAAAAACCAGCGACAGCTAAGCCAGAGACACCAAAGGAAGTCACTCCTGAATGGCAAACTGTAGCAAGAAAAGAACAGCAAGGAACTGTTGCAATTCGTGAAGAAAATGGTGTTAGATACAATAAGTTGTCTTCAACAGATCAAAATGACAATGCCGGCAAACCAGCCTTGTTTGAAAAACAAGGATTGACTGTGGATGCAAATGGTAATGCGAATGTAGATTTCACTTTCAAAGAAGAATCTGAAACAGGCAAATCACGTTTTGGTGTTTTCTTGAAATTTAAAGATACAAACAATAATGTCTTTGTTGGATACGACAAAGAAGGTTGGTTCTGGGAATACAAGACACCAGGTAATAGCACATGGTATCAGGGTGGTCGTGTTGCAGCTCCAGTAAATGGATCGGTGAATCATCTGACTATTAGCCTAAAATCAGATGGTCAGTTGAATGCAACAAATAATGATGTAAAACTTTTTGATACAGTTACTTTGCCAGCGGCTGTTAATGAAAATCTTAAAAATGAAAAGAAAATCCTACTTAAAGCTGGTACATATGGTACTGAAAAGACAGTTGTAAATATTAAGACTGACAATCAGGATGGAGTTCAAGCTACTGAAGCTACCGCTGAAAAAGAAACTGGAGCGGTAGTAGATGACAGTAAAGTGACTTACGATACCATCCAGTCTAAAGTACTAAAAGCGGTGATTGACCAAGCCTTTCCACGTGTTAAGGAATACACACTGAATGGCCATACTTTACCTGGACAGGTTCAACAGTTCAATCAAATATTTATCAATAACCACAAAATCACTCCTGAGGTTACTTATAAGAAAATTAATGAAACAACTGCTGAATATGAAATGAAACTCCGTGATGAAGCTAATCTTATCAATGCGGATATGACAGTTCGTCTGCAAGTTGTGGATAATCAATTGCACTTTGATGTGACCAAGATTGTCAACCACAATCAAGTCACTCCAGGTCAAAAGATTGATGACGAAAGAAAATTGCTTTCTACGATTAGTTTCCTTGGCAATGCTTTAGTCTCTGTTTCAAGTGACCAAGCTGGTGCTAAGTTTGATGGGGCAACCATGTCAAACAATACCCATGTCAGCGGGGATGATCATATTGAAGTAACTAATCCAATGAAGGACCTGGCTAAGGGTTACATGTATGGATTCGTTTCTACAGATAAGCTTGCTGCAGGTGTTTGGAGTAATTCTCAAAACAGCTACGGTGGTGGTTCTAATGACTGGACTCGTTTGACAGCTTATAAAGAAACAGTTGGAAATGCCAACTATGTCGGAATTCATAGTTCTGAATGGCAATGGGAAAAAGCTTATAAGGGCATTGTTTTCCCAGAATACACGAAAGAACTTCCAAGTGCCAAGGTTGTGATCACAGAAGATGCCAATGCGGATAAGAAAGTGGACTGGCAAGATGGTGCCATTGCTTATCGTAGCATTATGAACAACCCTCAAGGTTGGGAAAAAGTCAAGGATATCACTGCTTACCGTATCGCGATGAACTTTGGTTCACAAGCACAAAACCCATTCCTTATGACCTTGGATGGTATCAAGAAGATTAATCTCCATACAGATGGTCTCGGACAAGGTGTTCTCCTTAAAGGTTATGGTAGTGAAGGTCATGACTCTGGACACTTGAACTATGCTGATATTGGTAAACGTATTGGTGGTGTCGAAGACTTCAAGGCTTTGATTGAGAAAGCGAAGAAATATGGAGCTCATCTAGGTATTCACGTTAACGCTTCTGAAACTTATCCTGAGTCTAAATACTTTAACGAAAATATTCTTCGTAAGAATCCAGATGGGAGCTACAGCTATGGTTGGAACTGGCTAGACCAAGGTATCAACATTGATGCTGCTTATGATTTGGCGCATGGACGCTTAGCTCGCTGGGAAGAATTGAAAAATAAACTTGGTGAAGGCCTTGACTTTATCTATGTGGACGTTTGGGGCAATGGCCAATCAGGTGATAATGGAGCATGGGCTACCCACGTTCTTGCTAAAGAAATTAACAAACAAGGCTGGCGCTTTGCGATTGAGTGGGGCCATGGTGGTGAATACGACTCTACCTTCCAACACTGGGCAGCTGATTTGACCTATGGTGGCTACACTAATAAAGGTATCAACAGTGCCATCACACGCTTTATCCGCAACCACCAAAAAGATTCTTGGGTTGGGGATTACAGAAGTTACGGTGGTGCAGCCAACTATCCACTTCTAGGTGGTTACAGCATGAAAGATTTTGAAGGTTGGCAAGGAAGAAGTGACTACAATGGCTATGTAACCAACTTATTTGCTCATGATGTCATGACCAAGTACTTCCAACACTTTACTGTAAGTAAATGGGAAAATGGTACACCAGTCACCATGTCTGATAACGGTAGCACTTATAAATGGACTCCAGAAATGCGAGTGGAATTGGTAGATGCTGACAACAATAAGGTAGTTGTGACTCGTAAGTCAAATGATATTAATAGCCCACAATATCGTGAACGTACAGTAACACTTAACGGACGTGTCATCCAAGATGGTTCAGCTTACTTGACTCCTTGGAACTGGGATGCAAATGGTAAGAAACTTCCTACTGATAAGGAAAAGATGTACTACTTCAATACGCAAGCTGGTGCAACAACTTGGACACTTCCGAGTGATTGGGCAAATAGCAAGGTTTACCTTTACAAGCTAACTGACCAAGGTAAGACAGAAGAGCAAGAATTAACTGTAAAAGATGGCAAGATTACCCTAGACCTTCTAGCAAATCAACCATATGTTCTCTACCGTTCAAAACAAACTAATCCTGAAATGTCATGGAGTGAAGGTATGCATATCTATGACCAAGGATTTAACAGTGGAACTTTGAAACACTGGACTATTTCTGGCGATGCTTCTAAGGCAGAAATTGTCAAATCACAAGGCGCAAATGAAATGCTTCGTATCCAAGGCAATAAGAGCACAGTCAGCCTTACTCAGAAACTGACTGGCTTGAAACCAAATACTAAGTATGCCGTTTATGTTGGTGTTGATAACCGTAGTAATGCTAAGGCAAGTATCACAGTGAATACTGGTGAAAAAGAAGTGACTAGCTATACCAATAAGTCACTAGCTCTTAACTATGTTAAGGCCTATGCCCATAATACTCGTCGTGACAATGCTACAGTTGACGATACAAGTTACTTCCAAAACATGTATGCCTTCTTTACAACAGGTTCAGATGTATCAAATGTCACTCTTACTTTGAGTCGTGAAGCTGGTGATGAAGCAACTTACTTTGATGAAATTCGTACCTTTGAAAACAATTCAAGTATGTACGGAGATAATCATGATACAGCTAAAGGAACATTTAAACAAGACTTTGAAAATGTCGCTCAAGGTATTTTCCCATTTGTAATTGGTGGTATCGAAGGAGTTGAGGATAATCGTACTCACTTATCTGAAAAACATGATCCATATACACAACGTGATTGGAATGGTAAGAAAGTCGATGATGTTATCGAAGGAAATTGGTCATTGAAGACAAATGGGCTAGTTAGCCGTCGTAACTTGGTTTACCAAACAATTCCTCAAAACTTCCGTTTTGAAGCTGGTAAGACTTATCGTGTAACCTTTGAATACGAAGCGGGCTCTGACAATACCTATGCCTTTGTAGTCGGTAAGGGAGAATTCCAGTCAGGTCGTCGCGGTAATCAAGCAAGCAATTTGGAAATGCATGAATTGCCAAATACTTGGACAGATTCTAAGAAAGCTAAGAAGGTAACCTTCCTCGTAACAGGTGCAGAAACAGGCGATACTTGGGTTGGTATCTACTCAACTGGTAACGCAAGCAATACTCGTGGAGATTCTGGTGGAAATGCGAACTTCCGTGGTTACAATGACTTCATCATGGATAAACTTCAAATTGAGGAAGTCACTCTAACTGGTAAGATGTTGACAGAAAATGCTCTGAAGAACTATTTGCCAACGGTTGCCATGACCAACTATACTAAGGAATCTATGGATGCCTTGAAGGAAGCTGTCTTTAACCTCAGTCAAGCAGATGATGACATTAGTGTAGAAGAAGCGCGTGCTGAAATTGCTAAGATTGATGCTCTGAAGAATGCCTTGGTACAAAAGAAAACAGCCTTGGTAGCAGAAGACTTTGAAAGTTTGAATGCTCCAGCTCAAGCGGGAGAAGATTTGGCCAATGCCTTTGATGGTAACTTGTCAAGTCTATGGCATACGTCTTGGAATGGTGGAGATGTTGGCAAACCTGCAACCATGGTATTGAAAGAAGCAACAGAAATCACAGGCTTCCGTTATGTGCCACGTGGATCAGGATCAAATGGTAACTTGCGTGATGTGAAATTGGTTGTGACAGATGAGTCTGGTAAAGAACATACTTTCAATGCAACTGATTGGGCAGATAATAACAAATCAAAAGATATTAATTTTGGTAAAACAATCAAAGCTAAGAAAATTGTTTTGACAGGTACTAAGACTTATGGAGACGGTGGTGATAAATATCAAGCAGCTGCTGAACTTATCTTTAGTCGTCCACAGGTTGCAGAAACAGCTCTTGATTTGTCAGGTTATGAAACAGCTTTATCAAAAGCTCAAAAATTGACCAGCAAAGAGCATCAAGAGGAGGTAGCAAGTGTAGTAGCTAGCATGAAATATGCTACGGATAACCATCTCTTGACTGAAAGAATGGTTGCCTACTTTGCAGAATATCTCAACCAACTACAAGATCAGACTACTAAACCTGATGCTCCTACAAGTAGTAAAGGTGAAGAGGCAGCACCAATTCTTGAAGTGCCTGAGTATAAAGGTCCACTTGGAACAGCAGGTGAAGAAGAAGCACCAATACTAGCAACTCAGCCAGAATTTAATGGTGGCGTCAATGCGGTAGAAGCTTTGGTAAACGAAAAGCCAGCCTACACAGGACTATTGGCTACAGCAGGTGATCAAGCAGCACCAACTATTGAAAAACCTGAGTATCAGATTAGTCAATTGGGCCAAGGAAAACTTGCAGAATCTAAAACTTCAGTTCCAACAGAAGATCAGAAGAGATTGCCAGAAACAGGAGAAAGCCAATCTGATACAGCTATCTTCCTAGCTAGCGTCGGTCTTGCCTTATCAGCTGCTGTACTTGCAACAAAACGTAAAGAAAATTAAAGAAGACTGGATTTTAGAGTTTACCGGAACTAGAATTCAGACAGAAATAACTTAGTTGGAGAGAACCTCTAGGTTCTCTCCATTTTCAAATCAAAAATGAGACCGCTTACTGTAATAAGTGGGAGAAAGGAATAGGAGAAAGATGGATAGACATTTTTTTGAAAGACGTTGTCACTATAGTATTCGAAAATTTGCAATTGGTGCAGCCTCTGTATTGATAGGTGCTAGTATCTTTGGTGCAAATGTAGTGCAAGCTGCAGAGACAGTTGGAACACCTGAGAAAGAAGGAGCAATTACACAAGCTCAGCCACTAGATAAGTTGCCGGACGATTTAGCAGCTGTTTTAAAGAAAGCAGAATCAGAGGCAACGGCAGCTGCAGGTCATGAAGAAAATCATGAAAATACTGCAGGAACAAGTCCTGCAGCAACTGAAGCAACAAGCCCAGCAACAACTCCAACAGCTCCCAAACCAGCTGAGACTCTGAAGCCGGTTGAAACACCAAAAGCAGATTCTAAACCTGTAGAACCAGCTACACCTACAATCAAACCAGTTGAAAAGCAAATTGAAGATAGAGAAGATCGTAACCACTTAGAAGGTGTCACTGTTCAAGTAAACGACTCAGAAACTGGTACTCCTTATACTGCTGACAAGGCAGTGGACGGTAATCCTGATACTCATTGGGCAACAAATCAAAATATTGACAAACCAACTTTCGAATTAACTCTTCCCAAGACTACACTTATTAGACATGTGGAAATTGATTGGGATCGTCGTGTTCGCAATGGTCAAAATGATCCAAATATCAAATCTTGGAGCCTCTACTATGCAGGTCAAGATGATGTAAATGCTAGTGGAGAAAAACAATGGAAACTAGCTCATACCAAGACTGGAGAACCTGTTTTAGATGAAAAAGTTGACTTAGCCAATAGTATTCAAACTAAATATCTCAAGTTAGAAATCAATGACTATCAAGTGGGCACAACGGGCTGGAGAAACGTTGGTATTCAAGAAATTCGGGCTTATTCAAATATCCCTGATCCAACTAAAGTGACAGATATTCGCCAAGTTACGGAATTGACAGTCGCTAAGGATGGACAATCTTTAGTACTTCCAACTTTACCAGGAAAAGTTAGCCTTATCGGTAGCAACAAACAAGGTGTGATTGACCTTCAAAATCACATTTATAAGCCTCTGACTGATCAACGCGTTAAGGTTATGGTAGAGCAAATTAAAGATTCACATACCTTTACTAAAGAATTTGAAGTAGTCATCAAGGGGCTACATCAGGACGAAGGTGTGGGTGTCAAACCAAAAGTAGCACCAGCTGTTCAACAATGGTATGGAAAAGAAGGTCAATCTTCTATCATTTCAGATACAGTTCTTGCGACAGGAGATTCAGGCTTTGAACAAGCAGCAACCTTCTACCAGTCAGACCTTGCAAGCCGTGGATTGGAACTTGCGACAGGTGACAAGCAGGCTCAAAAACGAATTGAATTTAAAAAAGTTGAAAATAAGGGGTATGGTAAGGAAGGCTATGGCATCACTATCCAAGATGGTGTCATTACCATCGAAGCTGCAACAAACACAGGTGCCTTCTATGCTACTCGTACTCTTCTTCAAATGGGGGAAAGCAATCTCCAAAATGGAGAAATCCGTGATTTCCCAAGCTTCAGTCACCGTGGCTTTATGCTAGATACAGGTCGTAAATTTATTCCTTATGACACCCTTGTAGACATCATGCTCAACATGGCTTACTACAAGATGAACGACTTGCAGTTGCACCTCAACGATAACTATATCTTCCTAAAGGAACACTTGGCAGGTAAGAATCTAACACAAGAAGAAGAGCTTAAGTATGTTCTAGAACATGCTAAGACAGGTTTCCGTGTAGAGACAGATATTGTCGGTAAGAATGGTCAAAAATTAACATCAGATGAGCACTATACTAAAGAAGAGATGCAAAATCTGATTAAACTTGCTAAGGCCTTGCATATCAATCTAGTTCCAGAAATTGACACGCCAGGTCATGCTCTGTCATTTGTCAAAGTCCGTCCAGACCTCATGTATCAAGGTAGTCTGAGCGATTACAGAGGTAAACATAACGTAGAGCGCGTAGCCATGCTCGATCTAGATAATAAATACGATGAAACGCTGGCTTTTGTCAAATCAGTTTATGACAAGCTCCTAGATGGACCAGATGCACCACTTCATGGGGTATCTACTGTTCATATCGGAACGGATGAATACTACGGAAGTAGAGAAAGCTATCGTCGTTATGTCAATGACCTTATTAAATACATTAAAGGGAAAGGCTATACACCTCGTATTTGGGGATCGCTCAGTGCGAAACGAGGTAAAACAGCGGTTGATTGGAAAGATGTAGAAGTTGATATTTGGAGTGTCGGTTGGCAACAACCAAAAGAAGCTATTGCTCAGGGAGCTAAGATTATCAACATAACAGATATTCCAACCTATAGTGTACCTAATGGTGATAATCGTCAAGCAGCTTATGGTGACTATGCTAACTATGAAACACAATACAATAGGTGGACACCAAATGATTTCCGAACAGGTCATGGTCCACTTCTAGAAGCATCAAATCCAAGTGTAATTGGTGGTGGTCACGCAGTTTGGAATGATAATATTGATCTTCATGAGACAGGTTTGACATCCTATGATATCTTCAAACGCTTCTTCAAGAGTATGCAAACAACTGCAGAACGTACTTGGGGTTCTGACAGAGCTGCAGCAACCTTTAAAGAACGTACCTTGCCAACCAGCCCTTACGCACCACAGTCAAATCCTGAAAAAGAGATTGATCAAAGTGATTTATTTACTATCAATCCTGAAACAGTGAAAAACTATGCAAGTAAGAAAGTAAAGGCTACTGATCAAGGTTTAGCATTTGATAAAGACAGTAGTATTGAAGGACTAGCTGGTGACGTTGGTCCAAGTCATGTCTTGAAGTTTGATGTGACAGTTACTGGGGATGGTGAACAAACCTTCTCATCAAGTGGCAACAATCGTATCTATCTAGCTGATAAAGATGGTTACTTAGCTTATCAATTTGAACAATTCCATATTCAATTTAAGAAGAAACTTGAAAAGAACAACCGTTATCAAATTTCTATTGTGACTAAGCCACAATCAACTGAAGTTTATGTGGATGGAGAAAAGATTGAACGTATCGCAAATCCTGAACACCCTCGCTTTGCCCACAATAGTTTAGTTCTACCGCTTGAAAGCATTGGTGGTTTTAAAGGAATCTTGCACAGTGCAGAGTTGACAGATAAACCATTTGTAAATCCACGTTTGATTTCAAATGACAAAATTACTGCTACAGCAAGTAGTCAAGAGCTACCTGGAACACCGGATGAAGGATCAGTTGATAAAGCCTTTGATAATAATCCAAATACATTCTGGCATACAAAATGGACTGGAGATGCTGCACCTTACACTCTTTCTATGACTTTGAAAGAAGCAGAAAAAGTCAATGGTTTGACTTATCTCCCACGTCCAGGTGGTGGAAATGGAGTCGTTACTCGCTACGAAGTCTTTGCCCAAAAAGATGGCCAAATGGTCAAGGTTTCAGAAGGAAACTGGGACAACAGCGCTCAAGAAAAAACTGTTAACTTTGCCCCTGTTCATACAAACAAGATTGATTTGAAAGTATTGGAAGGTGTAGGTGGTTTTGCAAGTGCTGCTGAAGTTCATTTGTTGAAACCTGCTAAAGAAGGACAAGAAACTTCTGAACCAACTAAACCTGAGACACCGATTACTCCTGAAAAACCAAAAGTCGAAGAAATTGGTGATGGAACAGTTGAATTAGCAGATCAGTTTACAGCAAGTAAACCAGCTAGTGAAGAAAGCATTGTTGCAGCTAGTAAGAGTGACGACTACCTTAAGAAAGAGTATAAGGTCTTCCCAACCCCACAAAAAGTAACTTATGAAGAAGGAGTCACAGCCCTTCGTAAGACAGTTAACCTTGTAATGGGGGATCAACTAGATGTTTATACACGTAATCGTTTGAAGAGCGTTTTGCAGGACAACCAAGTTTCATATACAACAAGCAAATCAGCGGTTGCTGGTGCAACTAATATCTATCTCGGTGTACATGGACAAGAGTCACAAGCTGAAAAGCAATTGTCCAACGTTAAATCAGAACTTTTTAATAAGATTGATGCTTATGCATTATCTATCAAGAATAACTCTATCTCTATCGTCGGAAAAGATACGGATGCAGTTTTCTATGGTTTGACAACTTTGAAACACATGCTTAAAGAAAGCCCAGCGCCAGTCCTACGCAATGTGACAGTTGAGGATTATGCTGAAATTAAAAACCGTGGTTTCATCGAAGGATACTATGGAAATCCATGGTCTAATGCAGACCGTGCAGAACTCATGCGCTATGGTGGTGACTTGAAGTTGACTCAATACTTCTTTGCACCAAAAGATGATCCATATCATAACAAAAAATGGCGTGAACTTTATCCAGAAGAAAAACTAGCTGAAATTCGTGACCTTGCTCGTGTTGGAAATCAAAACAAAACTCGTTATGTTTGGACAATCCATCCATTCATGAATAACCGCATTCGTTTTGGTAATGAGACTCAGTACCAGCAAGACCTTGCAACCATTAAGGCTAAATTTACTCAATTAATGAAAGTTGGGGTACGTGAGTTTGGTATTCTAGCAGATGATGCACCAAGTCCAGTAGGCGGATACGATAGCTACAACCGTCTGATGAATGACATGACCAACTGGTTAACAGAAATGCAGGGGACCTATAGCGGTCTTCGCAAAGAAATGATCTTTGTACCAGGTCAGTATTGGGGTAATGGTCGCGAAGCAGAGTTGAAAGCTCTCAATGAAAATCTTCCAAGTTCCGCATCTATGACTTTGACTGGTGGTAAGATTTGGGGCGAAGTTTCTGAGAACTTCCTATCAACCCTTAAGAATAATCTGACAGCAGGTGGTAAAACTTATCGTCCAGTATCTCTTTGGGTTAACTGGCCAGTTACAGATAACTCTAAACAACACTTGATTCTCGGTGGTGGTGAGAAATTCCTTCATCCGAATGTGGATCCAAGTCTCCTTTCTGGTATTATGTTGAACCCAATGCAACAGTCAGAACCATCTAAGATTGCCCTTTTTGCAGGAGCTCAATATGCTTGGAAACAGTGGAAGACTGAAGAAGAAGCGAAGAAAGTTAATGATGTCGCCTTCAATTTTGTAGAAAATGGACACTTTGAAGATAGTAAAACTTCGGCTGCTTTCCGTGAACTTGGTAAGCACATGATTAACCAAAATATGGATGGTCGTGTAGTAAAACTTGAAGAATCAGTTGAATTGGCTCCTAAATTGACAGACTTTGTAACCAAACTAAAAGCAGGTCAGGATGTGACTGCAGAACGTGGAGCTTTACGTGCTGAATTTGCTAAGTTAAAAGAAGCTGCTGAAGTCTATAAAGCTTCTGGTGATCCAAAAATGGTTAACCAAATTCACTATTGGTTGGATAATACAATTGATCAAATGAAAGCTTTAGACGCCTTCCTTACAGGAACAGAAGCGATGTCGTCAAATGATGCAGCTAAACTTTGGGACAGTTATTATAAAGGTTTGAAATTATACGAACAGTCTCAAACTCATACTTTCCATTATGTAGACCATCTTGAAAAGGCTGAGTTGGGAGTACAACATATCCGTCCATTCATCCTTTCCTTGAAAGAAGTTCTTGCTTCTGAAGTTCAAAAAGTATTGCATCCAGATCAAATCATTAGTAATTTCATTACTAATAGAACAGGTGTCGAAGGTGGTCTGGCAGAAGTAACAGATGGTGATCTAGCAACACATGCCCTCATTAAATCACCAAATAGTATCAAGACAGGTGACTACATTGGTATGAAGTTCAACAAGCCAGTTGCCATTCAAAATTTGACCTTCGCCATGGGAACTCAAGCAAATCCTCGTGATACCTTTAGTAAGGCTGAAGTGCAGTATCAAGATGAAAAAGATAATTGGGTAAGTTTGAAAGAACCAACTTATGTTGGTAATGAGTCACTTGTTCAGTTTGAAAATCTTAACATCAAAGCTAAAGCAGTACGTATGATTGCTACAGAAGATCGTGATGACACCTGGTTTGCAGTTCGCGAGATTGCAGTAAATCGTCCAGTAGAGAACGCTCGTAAACAACAAACCGCTACAATTAGCCTCAGCTCAAATCTAGCTTATAAATTGAGAACATCAGCAAGTCAAATTACTGATGGTAAAGATAATACAGAAGCTATGATGGCAAATGCTGATGGTAGCAACACTACACCAGTTGATGCTTGGGCACAACTTGATCTGGGTGAAGTTAAGCCAGTGACAAAAGTTCGTCTCCGCCAAGGTTCAGGAGATAAACTAGCTTCAGGTGTACTTGAATACTCTACTGATGGAAAAGCATGGCAAGAATTGGATAGTTTAACAGGTGAGCAAACTAAGGAAGTCACAAGAACTATTAACGCTCGTTATGTCCGAGTACGTAATACCAAAGCTATCGATCTCTGGTGGCGCATTGCAGATTTCTCTGTTGAGACACGTTCTGGAAATAGTGAATTAACAGACACTAGTGTTGCTGCTTTGAAAGAAACTCCAGTATTTGATAGCCTAGGACGTTATGATCTTCAGATTCCATCTGGTACAAAACTTCCTGCAAATAGTTATTTGGGAATGAAACTTGACCGTATTCATGAAGTGAATAGTATCCAACTACAAGGTCAAACAAATCCAGCTCTTAGCTTGGAATACTCTGCTAATGCTCAAGAATGGACACCAGCTAGTCAGTTGACTGACAGATCTGTAGCAACCCACTTGGTGCGTTACGTTCGTCTTGTTAATAAAACAGATCAAGAGCAGGCTGTTCCATCTACTTCTCTTCTAGTAACTACTAAAGAAGTCCAACCAACAAAATTAGAATCAACAACTATGGGCATTCATCCAACATACGGAAGCAATGATGTCCGTAAGATAAATAACCTTGATCAATTGTTTGACGGTGTTTACAACAATTTTGTTGAGTTTTCTGACTATGCTCATAAAGATGGCCATGTAACCTTAAAATTTGGTAGCGAGCGTACCATCAAGAAAATTCGAGCTTATATCCAAGACGGAACTCAAAACTATCTTCGTGATGGAAAAATCCAAGTCAGTCAAGACGGTAAAACGTGGACAGATGTCGTTACAGTTGGTGATGGTGTAGCCAATAGCCAACAAGATGATTCGCTTACTGATGGTTGGACGCATGACTCTAAGATGCCAGGTAACCGTTACATTGAAGGTGAGCTTGCAACTCCAGTTAAGGCTAATTATCTCCGTGTCCTCTACACTGCTGATTACGATGCTCGTTTTGTAGGATTTACAGAATTAGTCATTAATGATGGCGAATTTGTCAAACCAATCAATGATCCAACAGTAGAAGGAAAAGGTGGCGAAAGTCGTGGTAACTTCTATACAAACCTCGTTGATGGAAAAGTGTTGACCAGCTACAAAGCAGAACAAGATAAGGGAGAAATGGTTTATCACTTGTCTGAACCAACCAATGCTAACCATCTTCGTCTCGTTTCAAGTCTTCCAGAAGGTGCTAAGGCACGTGTTCAGGCTAGAACACTTAAGGATGGACAAGAAAGTTGGACAGATCTTGGCGCAATTTCTTCAAGTCTCCAAACATTTGCAATTCGAAATGGTGGTTCACTTCTAGATGTTAAACTTGTCTGGGAAGGTGGTAAGGCTGAGTTTTATGAGTTAGCTAGCTTCTATCAAGAATTAACAGAAGAACCTGTTCAATCAAGTAAAGGTGAAGATCCAGCACCAGTTCTTGATGTTCCTGAGTTTACTGGAGGAGTCAATGCAGTAGAAGCATTGGTACATGAGCTTCCAGCCTACACAGGCCCAGTATCAACCGTAGGCGGTCAAGCTGCACCGACAGTAGAAAAACCAGAGTTTAAACTAAGTTCGTTAGAAAAAACTCAGACTCTAGAAGCACTAGTTCAAGTTGCCAAGGAAGACAAGAGATTGCCAGAAACTGGTGAGAAACAGTCAGAAACAGCTATTTTCTTGGCAAGTGTTAGCCTAGCCCTATCCGCTATCTTTGTAGCAAAAAGTAAAAAAGATTAGTTGTGTATGGCAATTAAACTCTTTCTTAATAGTATTCTAAACCAGCGGAGTGTATAGAACAAAAAACCTGAGAAGTAAAATTGGCTCTTTGTCAACTGTAGTGGGTTGAAGAAAAGCTAAGCTCGAGAAAGGACAAATTTCGTCCTTTCTTTTTTGATGTTTAGAGCGATAAAAATCCTTTTTTTGAAGTTTTCAAAGTTCCGAAAACCAAAGGCATTGCGCTTGATAAGTTTGATGAGATTATTGGTCGCTTCTAATTTGGCGTTTGAATAGGGTAGTTGAAGGGCATTGACAATTTTCTCTTTGTCCTTTAGAAAGGTTTTAAAGACAGTCTGAAAAAGAGGATGAACCTGCTTTATATTGTCCTCAATCAGTCCGAAAAATTTGTCTGCCTCTTTGTTCTGAAAGTGAAAAAGCAGGAGCTGGTAGAGATGATAGTGGTGTTTCAAGTCTTCTGAATAGTTCAAAAGCTTGTCTAGAATCTCTTTATTGGTCAAGTGCATACGAAAAGTAGGACGATAAAAACGTTTAGCGCTAAGTTTACGACTATCCTGTTGGATGAGTTTCCAGTAGCGTTTGATAGCCTTGTATTCATGAGATTTTCGTTCAAACTGATTCATGATTTGGACACGCACACGACTCATAGCACAGCTTAGATGTTGTACAATATGGAAACGATCTAGAACGATTTTAGCACACGGAAAAAGTTTTCTAGCCAAGTCATAGTAGGGACTAAACATATCCATAGTAATGATTTTCACTCGACATCGGACTGCCCTATCATATTTAAGAAAGTGATTTCGGATAATAGCTTGTGTTCTACCTTCAAGAACAGCGGTGATATTGAGCTTTTCAAAATCTTGTGCAATGAAACTCATTTTTCCCTTTGTAAAGGTATACTCGTCCCAGGACATAATCTGTGGAAGGCGAGAAAAATCATGTTTAAAGTGAAAGTCATTGAGCTTGCGAATAACAGTTGAAGTTGAAATGGACAGCTGATGAGCAATATCGGTCAAAGAAGTCTTTTCAATCAGCTTTTGAGCAATTTTTTGATTAATGATACGAGGGATTTGATGATTTTTCTTTACTAGAGGAGTCTCAGTGACCGTCATTTTAGAGCACTGATAGCACTTAAAACGGCGTTTTTTAAGGAGAATTCTAGTAGGCATACCAGTTGTTTCGAGGTAAGGGATCTTAGACGGTTTTTGAAAGTCATATTTCTTCATTTGATTTCCGCACTCAGGACAAGATGGGGCGTTGTAGTCCAATTTAGCGATGATTTCCTTGTGGGTATCTCTATTAACAACATCCATAATTTGGACATTAGGGTCTTTGATATCGAGCAGTTTTGTGATAAAATGTAATTGTTCCATATGAATCTTTCTAATGAGTTGTTTGGTCACTTTTCATTATAGATCATATGGGACTTTTTTTCTACACAAAAATAGGCTCCATAATATCTATAGGGGATTTACCCACTACAAATATTATAGAGCCGTTTTTCTTATCTAATTATTGATTTAACAAAAAACTCCAAGCAGGCAGATCCTGCTAACTCATGACAGAAAAAGAAGTTTAGCCTATACTGAAGGCGAACAATACCAAACTGTGGTGTTTAATAGGGCTTTTCCTAGCCTGTATAAAAAACTGGATGAACAAGAGTCGTGAGCTAATTCGAATATGCCTTGAGCATGAAAATATCTTACTAGTAGCCTCTTGTTCTATTGTTCAAATAGTTAACAGGAGGTTTTTATAATGGAAGTCATGATTGAAACGTGTTGTGGTATTGATGTCCACCAAAAATCCATTGTTTGTTGTATTCTAGACTGTCCACTAGATACCAATAAACCAAAGAAAATTCAGAAGAAATTTGGGACAACTACAGTAGCTCTTCGCAATGCCTTAGATTGGGTGGTGAAAAACCATATCACACATGTCTTTTTTGAAAGTACTGGGCAATATTGGCTCCCTCTCTTTACTATCTTTTCAGATTCTGATTTCGTCTTAGTACTTGCCAATCCTCAACATATCAAGAATGTGCCTGGTCGAAAAACAGACATGAAGGACGCTGAATGGATTGCTCAACTCGGCCGTTGCGGACTGATTGAACCTTCCTATATTCCAGCACCTGAAGTGGTACAGCTTCGTTTACTGACACGTCGCATGCGTTCTTACAAGCAGCGTCAAACTCAAGTCAAAAATGAAATTCACAATCTCTTACAACGGGGCCAATATCAAGCTAAGCAGTTATCTTTCTGATATTTTTTCTAAGACGGGGCAAGCACTTTTAAAATTATTCATTAACGGAGAAGCAATTAATGTAGAATCTGTTATCTCTTGTATCCAGAAGCGAGTGAAAGCAAGTCCAGAAGAACTCGTGGAAGCGATGGAAGGAAAGTTGTCACTAGAAGACCGCTTCCTCTTAGGCCAGAGCTTAGAGGAGTGTCAGATGTATCAGGAACTCATTGAAAAATTGACCGATGAGATTCAACACTACATCGAAAAGGAGTTTCCCTGAGGAAAATAGGATACTTCAAACCATTCCAGGTGTGAATGAAAACTGTGCTGCCACTATTCTAGCTGAGATTGGACCAACTGTTACGACCTTTCCATCCGATGCACACTTAGCATCATGGGCTGGGCTCTGTCCAGGGTCTTATGAAAGTGCTGGCATTAAAAAATCCTCACACATCACGCAAGGAAATCGCTATATCAAACAGGCTTTGACCCTGTCGGGATTAATTGCAGCACATTCTATCTAAGGATCCAGCTTTTTCTTCTTTTTACAATCGAATTTCCCAAAGAGGAAGCAAGAGGAAGGCGATTATTGCTTGTGCTCATAAGATTCTCAGAATCATTTACAAACTACTCTCCACCAAGCAGACTTATCAAAAAGAAAAGGCGCTAGGACTGAGGAAACAGTTCTAACGCCAAAACTAAAAAAATTTCAATTACAGTATAGCACAGGAAATGATTTTTTGAGCTTTTTACTGTCTTTTTTCAAATAAAAAGATAGTAAAACCACCCAATTTTGAACTGCACCCCAAAAGTTAGACAGAAAAAAATCTAACTTTTGGGGTGTTTTTACTATGAAATTAACTTATGGTGATAAAGTTCAGATCTATGAATTTAGAAAGCAAGGTCAAAGATTCAAACAGCTTTCGAAAAGATTTGGTGTGGATGTTTCTGGTCTAAAATACATGGTGACATTGATTGACCGTTATGGAATAGAAATCGTCAAAAAAGGGAAGAATCGTTACTATTCCCCAGAATTAAAACAAGAAATAATCGATAAAGTTCTGCTGGAAGGTCGTTCACAAAGAAGTGTAGCTTTGGATTATGCTTTGCCTGATCGTTCGCTGTTGAAAAATTGGCTGGCGCAATACAAGAAAAACGGGTATACTATTGTTGAGAAAACAAGAGGGAGACCAGCTAAAATGGGACGTAAACGAAAGAAAACTTGGGAAGAAATGACAGAATTAGAGCGACTTCAGGAGGAGAATGAACGTCTACGTACCGAGGTGGCCTACCTAAAAAAGTTAAAAGAGTTAGAGGAAAGGGACGAAGCCTTAGAGCGAGAAAGGCAGAGACAGTTAGAGAAATGGCTTCAGGAGGATTTCGACTAGATTTACTTCTTGAAGTGGCTCGTTTACCTCGCTCAACTTACTACTATCAGTTGAAGGAACTAGATGGACTTGACAAAGATAAAGAGCTTAAAACCGAAATTCAGGCCATTTATAATGACCATAAAGGAAATTATGGCTATCGTAGAGTTACTCTTGAACTAAGAAATCGCGGTTTTGTGGTGAATCATAAAAAGGTCCAACGTCTGATGAAAGTCCTTGGTTTAACAGCTCGAATTCGTCGGAAACGAAAGTATTCTTCCTATCGAGGAGAGATTGGCAAGAAAGCAGAGAATCTCATTCAACGTCAGTTTGAAGCATCAAGGCCAATGGAAAAGTGCTATACCGATGTGACAGAATTTGCCATTCCAAATAGCACACAGAAACTCTATTTATCGCCTGTTTTAGATGGCTTTAATAGCGAAATTATCGCCTATAACCTTTCAACTTCACCAAACTTAGAACAAGTGAAAGCTATGTTAAACCAGGCCTTTACAGAGAAACACTACGAGCATACCATTCTCCATAGCGATCAAGGCTGGCAATACCAACACGATTCTTATCATCGATTCCTAGAGAGTAAGGGAATTCAAGCATCCATGTCACGCAAGGGCAACAGCCCAGACAATGGTATGATGGAGTCCTTCTTTGGCATTTTGAAATCGGAAATGTTTTATGGTTACGAGAAGCACTTTAGGTCTTTAGAAGACCTTGAACAAGCTATTGTAGACTATATTGATTACTACAACAATAAACGAATCAAAGTCAAACTAAAAGGACTTAGCCCTGTGCAATACAGAACTAAATCCTTTCAATAATTATTTGTCCAACTTTGTGGGGTCAGTACATTTTGGGGTGGTTGGTAATTTATTGTTGTACTGGCTGAGAATTTTGATTAGGCTGACCTTGATTGGTACTTGGTTGTTGTGTTGCCGTATTTTCATTGGTTCCAGCACGGGGAGTAGATGTATTTGAATTTGTGTTTGTGTTTGGTGTCGTTACACTTGACTGAGAGGTTGAGGTCTCTGGAGACTGATTTGCCAGAGCAGGTGTAGAACTTTGTTGAGTAGAGGGTTCAGTCCATATTGGGCGAGCTCCATTTTTGAATACAAATTCCCCGTTTCTGAAAAGTCCGTCTGGCATCGTCCAGTCTTCTGGATGAGTATCTTCTGATAGATACGTTATCATTGAGCGATAAACCTTAGCTGCAACTAGGAAACCATCTCCAACGATAGGAGTTAAACGATTCGAATAACCTGTCCATACAGCCATAGAATACTTACGAGTATAACCAACAAACATTTCATCTGGAGCTACATAGCCAGTGTTCTTGATGTGTTTCTCAATTTCATCATCTGTGTAGTTAGAAGTACCTGTCTTACCAGCTTGCGCTAACCATGGGAGATAGGCTCCACGACCAGTTCCGTATGCCAAGACGGTTTTCATCATTTCGGTCATCATGTAAGCAGTTGTTTCTTTCATAGCTCGTGTACCAGCATCTGAAAATTCTTTTTCACTACCGTCACTGAAGACGACCTTATTGATATACATGGGTTTGTGGTAAATTCCACCGTTGGCAAAGGCAGCATAAGCAGCAGCCATTTTTTCACTGCTTGCACCGTATTGTTTGTTAGATTCAGTTGTATTACTTGAAATGGCGTTTGCATAGTGGATGCTTGGATAATTGATACCTAAGCCATTTAGGAAGGTTTTCGCTCTGTCTAAACCAACTTTATTTAGGGTTTCAACAGCTGTGACATTACGTGACTGTTGAAGTGCATACTGAATTGTAATATTTCCAAAGTAGCCTTTATCCCAGTTGTAGACGGGAGTATCAGTACCAGGATAGTTATAAGGAACATCATGTACAATAGTTGCAGTAGAGTCATAGACTCCATATTCTAAAGCGGGAGCATAGTCAGTGATTGGTTTCATAGTAGAACCCCAGTCACGGTTGGTTTCAACGGCTTGGTTGATTCCGAAAGATACATTACTTGATTGGTGACGGGCACCTAACTGAGCAATGACTTTACCATTTGTTACATCAACGATAGTAGAAGCTACTTGAAGTTCATCATCTGGATAAGCGACATACTCATCTGTGTTATAAACATCCCAAAGTCGCTGCTGAACATCTTTGTCGACATTAGTATAGACTTCCATACCTGTAGTAAGAAGGTTGTAACCAGTTTCTTGTTCAACTTGGTCGATTACTTCTTTGAGGTAGTTGTCCATATAAGCTGGATAACTATTGGCTGACTTCAAACTTTGGAGACCGTCAGTGACGGGAGTATTAATAGCTTTTTCATAATCTTCTGCACTGATGTATTTTTGCCCTTTCATTTCTGAAAGTACCAAGTTACGACGCTCTAGAGCAGCTTCTGGATGGGAATAAGGATCATATTGGTTTGGGGCTTGAGGCATTCCAGCCAAGAGTGCTAACTGTGGCAAGCTTAAGTCCTTCAAGTCTTTTCCATAGTAATTTTGGGCTGCGGTTTGCATTCCATAGTTACCGTTGGACATGTAGACTTTATTGATGTAATAGGTCAGGATTTCTTGCTTGGTTGCTTTTTGCTCTAGTTGAACGGCTAGCCAAGCTTCTTGAGCTTTACGTGACAAGGTTTGATCAGCAGTTGAAGTAGAAAAATAAGTCAATTTAATTAATTGTTGTGTCAAGGTTGAGGCACCTTGTAGACCTCCTCCTTGTAGATTTCTTAATGCTGCTCCCATGATACGAATAGTATCAACACCTCTATGGTCAAAGAAACGGTGGTCTTCGATAGACACAATTGCCTTGACTAAGTCAGTAGGAATTTCATTTGCTTGAGCATTTACGCGACGTTCAGATCCAAGGTCAGCAATCAGTTCGTTTTTGTTGTCATAAATCTTGCTAGAGGTTGTCGCAACTAATTTACTTTCAGATAAGGCTGGAGCCTTGCTAACAAAGTAGAGGAAGACACCTCCACCTAATAGAAATAATGCGATAAATAAGGTAAGAAATGTAATTCCAATATACTTTAAGAATCGCAGAATAGTTTGTTTGTTCATCTTGTTTTACCACCTAGTAAATGTTCTTTGATAATATCGAGATAGGGAATTTGAGGGAAAGCTCCTTGCTTTACTAAATATCCGTATTCTTGAATATATCCAAGTGGCATTGATTTTTGGCCCTTATCTTGATGATAAAAGCGAATCAAATCAAGTGCCGGCAACAAATAAGTTTCTTGTTGAGAAGAAAAATGAAGCAGTACGAAGCAAATGCCCTTTTGTTCTAGAACTTGTTCCATATGTTGAATCTGGTGAAGATGGAAATTCTTCATTGGAATGGCATTTTTTTGTCGCGTTTCCTTGGCTTCAAAGTCAATGTAATGTCCTCTATACACGCCAGAGTAATCTGTTGTGGAAGCTTGTCTAAAATAGGCTTCTACAATTTTGGCTCGACTACGTTGAGGATAGTCTACTCGGACAATTTGAACAGGCGTCGGCTTTTTATGGATAACGGCCATGCCATGCGTCAGATAGTAGTCGTTGGTAGCGTTGATCATCTTTTCAAAAGTCATTCCTCGATTTGCGAAATTTTTTGGTTGAGAAATGGATGTTTGGCTTTTTTTTGATGAAATTTTATGAGGGTAGTTGACCATATTTCTCCTTATTGGTACAATAACATCACTCTATTATATCATAAATTTGCACAGAAAGGGTTAAAAATGACTACAGCTTTGGTTTTAGGCTATTCTGCTTTTGATTTGGGTTTGTTTTCTGACAAGGATCCTCGTATTAAATTGATTAAAAAAGCAATACGTAGGGATTTAGAAGCTATGGCAGAAGATGGGATGACTTGGCTTGTATTTACAGGGACTTTAGGCTTTGAATATTGGGTTTTAGAGGTTGCTCAGGAAATGAAGACCGAATACGGTTTCCAGTTGGCCACCATTTTTGATTTTGAAACGCACGGGGAAAATTGGAATGAAGGAAATCAAATGAAACTGAGTCGCTTTAAGCAGGTAGACTTTGTCAAATATGCCTATCCCAAATATGAACATACAGGGCAACTGCGTGATTATCAACAATTTTTACTGGAAAATACTGATTTAGCTTATTTTTTCTATGACCCAGAAAATGAGACCAAACTAAAATTTATGGATAACTTGATGAAAAATCAGGAAGGTTATCGCATAAAAAAGCTAACGTTTGAAGACTTAAATGAGCTAGCAGAAAATTTTTCTGAAAAGTAAGCCTTTGACCTTGATTTTTGTTTGCCTTTTTTTATATAATAATACTATTAGAAACCGAGAATGGAGCGAGAGATGGCAAGTATTATTTTTTCAGCAAAAGATATTTTTGAGCAAGAGTTTGGACGTGAAGTCCGTGGATATAGTAAGGTTGAAGTTGATGAATTTTTGGACGATGTCATCAAGGACTATGAAACTTATGCTGCCTTAGTCAAGTCTCTCCGTCAAGAAATTGCAGAGTTGAAGGAAGAATTAGCTCGTAAACCGAAACCTTCACCAGTTCAAGCAGAGCCTATTGAAGCGGCAACTACAAGCTCTATGACGAATTTTGATATTTTGAAACGCTTGAATCGTCTTGAGAAAGAAGTATTTGGTAAACAAATTTTGGATAACTCTGATTTATAAGAGCTTATTTGAAAAGTGCAATTTTTGGATAATCGCGTGAGGAGAATTTCTTTTCATGAGGAAAGTCCATGCTAGCACAGGCTGTGATGCCTGTAGTGTTTGTGCTAGGCGAAACCATAAGCCTAGGGACGAGAGATCGTTACGGCAGTTGAAATGGCTAAGTCCTTGGATAGGCCAGAGTAGGCTTGAAAGTGCCACAGTGACGGAGTCTTTCTGGAAACAGAGAGAGTGGAACGCGGTAAACCCCTCAAGCTAGCAACCCAAATTTTGGTCGGGGCATGGAGTACACGGAAACGAACGTAGTACTCTGACTGCTACCAGCTGTAAGCTGTTAGTAGTAGACAGATGATTATCGAAGGAAGTGGTCCTAGTCACTTCTGGAACAAAACATGGCTTATAGAAAATTGCATATAGGTTGGGGCTGAGAAATTTTCTCAACCTCATTTTTTAAAGTGGACATATAGAAAGGTCTTATAAGACTGAAAATGAAAAAAGAATTTAATTTAATCGCGACTGCTGCAGCGGGTCTTGAGGCTGTCGTTGGTCGTGAAGTACGAGAGTTGGGATACGATTGTCAGGTTGAAAATGGTCGTGTTCGTTTTCAAGGAGACGCGAGAGCCATTGTTGAAACCAACCTCTGGCTTCGAGCAGCAGACCGTATCAAAATTATCGTAGGAACTTTCCCAGCTAAGACTTTTGAAGAGCTGTTTCAGGGAGTATTTGCCCTAGATTGGGAAAATTATTTACCGCTCGGGGCACGATTCCCGATTTCAAAAGCCAAATGTGTTAAATCTAAGCTTCACAATGAGCCAAGTGTACAGGCAATTTCAAAAAAGGCTGTTGTTAAGAAATTGCAGAAACACTATGCCCGTCCAGAAGGTGTTCCTCTGATGGAAACTGGTCCGGAGTTCAAGATTGAGGTCTCTATTCTCAAAGATATAGCAACTGTCATGATTGATACGACAGGATCTAGTCTCTTTAAACGTGGCTATCGTACCGAAAAAGGTGGGGCTCCTATCAAGGAAAATATGGCAGCAGCTATTTTGCAACTTTCTAACTGGTATCCAGATAAGCCTTTGATTGATCCGACTTGTGGTTCGGGAACTTTCTGTATCGAGGCAGTCATGATTGCTCGAAAGATGGCGCCTGGTCTTCGTCGTTCCTTTGCATTTGAGGAATGGAACTGGGTAAGCGATCGCTTGATTCAGGAAGTGCGCACAGAAGCGGCCAAAAAAGTAGACCGTGAGCTTGAGCTGGATATCATGGGCTGTGATATCGATGCTCGCATGGTGGAAATTGCTAAGGCCAATGCTCAGGCAGCAGGTGTTGCAGGGGATATTACATTTAAGCAGATGCGCGTGCAGGATTTACGTTCTGATAAAATCAATGGTGTGATCATCTCAAATCCGCCTTATGGGGAACGCTTGTCAGATGATGCAGGGGTTACCAAGCTTTATGCTGAAATGGGGCAAGTATTTGCACCACTGAAAACTTGGAGCAAATTTATCTTGACTAGTGATGAAACCTTTGAGACCAAGTATGGTAGTCAGGCGGACAAGAAACGTAAGTTGTACAATGGAACCTTAAAAGTTGATTTGTATCAATATTTTGGTCAGCGTGTGAAACGTCAGGAAGTAAAGTAGAAAGGAAAAACTCATGAGTAAGAAAAGACGGAATCGTCACAAAGCAGAACATCAAGAACCTCAATTTGATTTTGATGAAGCAAAAGAGTTAACAGTTGGTCAAGCGATTCGTAAAAATGAAGAAGTGGAAGCAGGAGTCTTGCCTGAAGATTCCATTTTGGACAAGTATGTCAAGCAACATAAAGATGAAATTGAGGCAGATAAGTTTGAAACACGACAGTTCAAAAAAGAAGAGTTAATCGAAACTCAAAGTCTGGACGATTTAATCCAAGAAGTGCGTGAAGCTGTAGAGGAGTCGGAAGCCTCTTCAGAGGAAGTTCCATCTTCTGAAGCTATCTTACCCCCATTGCCTTTGGATGATGAGGATAAAGGCTGGGATCCTATAGTGCTAGAGGATGAAAATTTAGCAGAAATGACTGAGGAAGTGGAAGAGGAGAAAAATTTTTCTCGTCTGGATCAAGAGGAGTCAGAAAAGAAAAGTAAAAAAGGATTTGTTTTGACTGCTTTGGCACTTGTATCAGTGATTATCTGTGTCAGTGCTTATTATGTTTATCGTCAAGTGACCCGTTCGACCAAGGAAATTCAGACTTCTCAATCAACTACAGCCAATCAATCAGATGTGGATGATTTTAATAACCAATACGATGCCTTCTACACAGATAGCAATAAAACAGCTTTGAAAAATAGCCAGTTTGATAAACTGAGCCAACTAAAGACCTTGCTTGATAAGCTAGAAGGTAGTCGTGAATATACGCTTGCTAAATCTAAGTATGACAGTCTAGCGACTCAAATCAAGGCCATTCAAGATGTCAATGCACAATTTGAAAAACCGGCTATTGTGGATGGTGTTCTGGATACCAATGCCAAATCTAAATCTGATGCTAAATTTACAGATATTAAAACTGGAAATACGGAACTAGATAAATTGCTAGATAAGGCCATTAGTCTAGGTAAGAGCCAGCAAACAAGTGCTTCCAGCTCAAGTTCAAGTCAAACTAGCAACTCAAGCTCTAGTCAAGCAAATGAAAATACTGCTAGTGAGACAAGCCCAAGTAGTTCAAATACGACCTCAACGGAGACTAGAAGTTCTCGTAGTGAAGTCAATATGGGCGTATCAAGTGCGGGAGTTGCTGTTCAAAGAAGTGCCAGTCGTGTTTCTTATAATCAGTCTGCTATTGATGATAGTAACAACTCTGCTTGGGATTTTGCGGATGGTGTCTTAGAACAGATTCTAGCGACTTCACGTTCACGTGGTTATATCACTGGTAACCAATATATCCTTGAACGTGTTAATATCGTTAATGGCAATGGTTATTACAACCTCTACAAGCCAGATGGAACCTATCTCTTTACCCTTAACTGTAAGACAGGATACTTTGTTGGAAATGGTTCTGGACATGCGGATGCTTTGGACTACTAAGCAGTCGTTACAAAATTCTTTCTTTTCAAAAGTAAAAATGATAAAATAAAACAAATCAAATAAGAGGAGTGTCAAATGACAAAAGCTAACTTTGGTGTCGTAGGTATGGCCGTAATGGGTCGTAACCTTGCCCTTAATATTGAATCTCGTGGTTACACAGTTGCTATCTACAACCGTAGTAAAGAAAAAACTGAAGATGTGATTGCTTGCCATCCTGAAAAGAACTTTGTGCCAAGCTATGACGTGGAAAGTTTTGTAAACTCAATCGAAAAACCTCGTCGTATCATGCTGATGGTTCAAGCTGGACCTGGTACAGATGCTACAATTCAAGCCCTTCTTCCACACCTTGACAAAGGTGACATCTTGATTGACGGAGGAAACACTTTCTACAAAGATACAATCCGTCGTAATGAAGAATTAGCAAACTCAGGTATCAACTTTATCGGTACTGGGGTTTCTGGTGGTGAAAAAGGTGCCCTAGAAGGTCCTTCTATCATGCCTGGTGGACAAAAAGAGGCCTACGAATTGGTTGCGGATGTTCTTGAAGAAATCTCAGCTAAAGCACCAGAAGATGGCAAACCATGTGTGACTTACATCGGTCCTGATGGAGCTGGTCACTATGTGAAAATGGTTCACAACGGTATCGAGTATGGTGACATGCAATTGATCGCAGAAAGCTATGACTTGATGCAACACTTGCTAGGCCTTTCTGCAGAAGATATGGCTGAAATCTTTACTGAGTGGAACAAGGGTGAATTGGACAGCTACTTAATCGAAATCACAGCTGATATCTTGAGCCGTAAAGACGATGAAGGTCAAGATGGACCAATCGTAGACTACATCCTTGATGCTGCAGGTAACAAGGGAACTGGTAAATGGACTAGCCAATCATCACTTGACCTTGGTGTGCCATTGTCACTAATCACTGAGTCAGTATTTGCACGTTACATTTCAACTTACAAAGAAGAACGTGTGCATGCAAGCAAGGTTCTTCCAAAACCAGCTGCCTTCAACTTTGAAGGAGACAAGGCTGAGTTGATTGAAAAAATCCGTCAAGCCCTTTACTTCTCAAAAATTATTTCATACGCACAAGGTTTTGCGCAATTGCGTGTAGCTTCTAAAGAAAACAACTGGAATTTGCCATTTGCAGATATTGCATCTATCTGGCGTGATGGCTGTATCATCCGTTCTCGTTTCTTGCAAAAGATTACAGATGCTTACAACCGTGATGCAGACCTTGCGAACCTTCTTTTGGATGAGTACTTCTTGGATGTTACTGCTAAGTACCAACAAGCAGTGCGTGATATCGTAGCTCTTGCTGTTCAAGCTGGTGTGCCAGTGCCAACTTTCTCAGCAGCGATTACTTACTTTGATAGCTACCGTTCAGCTGACCTTCCAGCTAACTTGATCCAAGCGCAACGTGACTACTTTGGTGCCCACACTTACCAACGTAAAGACAAAGAAGGAACATTCCACTACTCTTGGTATGACGAAAAATAAGTAGGTCTGCCATGGGGAAACGGATTTTATTACTTGAGAAAGAACGAAATCTAGCTCATTTTTTAAGTTTGGAACTCCAAAAAGAGCAATACCGAGTTGATCAGGTTGAGGAGGGGCAAAAAGCCCTCTCCATGGCTCTTCAGACAGACTATGACTTGATTTTATTGAATGCTCGTCTGGGGGATATGACAGCCCAGGATTTTGCAGACAAGCTGAGTCGGACTAAGCCAGCCTCAGTGATCATGGTCTTGGACAATCGCGAAGAATTGCAAGATCAGATTGAGACAATCCAACGCTTTGCCGTTTCTTACATCTATAAGCCGGTTATTATTGACAATTTGGTGGCTCGTATTTCAGCAATTTTCCGAGGTAGGGACTTCATCGACCAACACTGTAGTCAGATGAAGGTTCCAACGTCTTACCGTAATCTGCGTATGGATGTAGAACATCATACCGTTTATCGTGGCGAGGAGATGATTGATCTGACCCGTCGTGAGTATGACCTTTTGGCTACTCTTATGGGAAGCAAGAAAGTTCTGACTCGTGAGCAGTTGTTGGAAAGTGTCTGGAAGTATGAAAGTGCGACCGAAACAAATATCGTGGATGTCTACATCCGTTATCTACGTAGCAAGCTTGATGTAAAAGGTCAAAAAAGCTACATTAAAACAGTACGTGGTGTTGGTTACACCATGCAAGAATAGAAAGCAGCTGCAGTTATGTAACTGCTTTTTTTGAGGGGTGTTCTATATATTGACATGTAGTTTGGTCTTTGCTATAATCAGCTATGGAGGATAGGTCTAATGAAAATCATAAAAAAATTGATGCAAATTACATTAGCAGTCTTTTTCTTCGGTTTGCTAGCAACAAGTGCAGTACTGGCGGATGATGCTGATTCAGAAGGTTGGCAATTTGTCCAAGAAAATGGTAGAACCTACTACAAGAAGGGTGACATCAAAGAAACCTACTGGCGAGTGATTGATGGGAAGTACTATTATTTTGATCCTTTATCTGGAGAGATGGTGGTCGGCTGGCAATATATTCCGTTTCCATCTAAAGGTAGTACAATTGGTCCTTACCCAAATGGTATCAGATTAGAAGGTTTTCCAAAGTCAGAGTGGTACTATTTCGATAAAAATGGAGTGCTACAAGAGTTTGTTGGTTGGGAAGCATTAGAGGTTAAAACTAAAGACAGCGTTGGAAGAAAGCATGGGGAAAAACGTACAAATCCGGAAGATAAAGAAGAGAAGAGTTTTTACACGAACTATTACTTTAATCAAAATCATTCTTTAGAGACAGGTTGGCTTTATGACCAGTCTAATTGGTATTATCTAGCTAAAACGGAAATTAATGGAGAAAACTATATTGGTGGTGAGAAACGTTCTGGTTGGATTCAAGATGCTTCCACTTGGTACTATCTAGATTCAGAAACTGGTATCATGCAAACTGGTTGGAAGCAAATTGGCAATAAGTGGTACTACCTCCGTTCATCAGGAGCTATGACAACTGGCTGGTATCAGGAAGGCTCAACTTGGTACTATTTAGATGCTGAAAATGGCGATATGAAAACAGGCTGGCAATATCTTGGTAACAAGTGGTACTATCTCCGTTCATCAGGAGCTATGGCAACTGGTTGGGTGAAAGATGGTTCAACTTGGTACTATCTAAATGCAAGTAATGGAGATATGAAGACAGGTTGGACAAAAGTAAATGGAAACTGGTATTATCTCAATTCAAATGGAGCAATGGTTACAGGTAGCCAAACTATCGATGGTAAAGTTTATAATTTCGCCTCATCTGGTGAGTGGATTTAATATTGGAGGGTATATACATGAAACTTTTGAAAAAAATGATGCAAGTTGGATTAGCAGCAATATTCTTTGGTTTTCTAGCTACAAATGTAGTATTTGCAGATGATTCTGAAGGATGGCATTTTGTACAAGAAAACGGAAGAACCTACTACAAGAAGGGTGACATCAAAGAAACCTACTGGCGAGTGATTGATGGTAAGTACTATTATTTTGATCCTTTATCTGGAGAGATGGTTGTCGGCTGGCAATATATACCTGCTCCACACGAAGGGGTTACGATTGGTTCTTCTCTAAGGCAAGATATTGCTTTTAGACCAGATTGGTTTTACTTTGGTCAAGATGGGGTACTACAAGATTTTGTTGGTAAGCAAGTTTTAGAAGCAAAAACTGCTACAAATACCAACAAACATCATGGGGAACAATATGATAGTCCAGCAGAGAAAAGAGTCTATTATTTTAAAGATCAACGTAGTTATCACACCTTAAAAACTGGTTGGGTTTATGATGAGGGGCACTGGTATTATTTACTGAAGGATGGTGGCTTCGATGCTGGTATCGACAGTTTAACGGTTGGGGAGCTAGCACGTGGTTGGATCAAGGATTATCCTCTAACCTATGATGAAGAGAAGCTTAAAGCGGCTCCATGGTATTACCTAGATCCAGCAACTGGCATTATGCGAACAGGATGGCAATATCTAGGTAATAACTGGTACTACCTCCGTTCATCAGGAGCAATGGCGACTGGTTGGTATCAAGAAGGTTCGACTTGGTATTATTTAGATGAGCCAAATGGCGATATGAAAACTGGTTGGCAAAACCTTGGTAACAAGTGGTACTATCTCCGTTCATCAGGAGCAATGGCGACTGGTTGGTATCAAGAAGGTTCAACTTGGTACTACCTAAATGCAGGTAATGGAGATATGAAGACAGGTTGGTTCCAGGTCAATGGCAAATGGTACTATGCTTATAGCTCAGGTGCTTTAGCAGTGAATACGACCGTAGATGGCTATTCTGTCAATTATAATGGCGAATGGGTTCAATAATGAAAGAGGCGATTGTGAAGGAAACAATCGCTTTTTTTGTGAAAATATAATAAAATAGATAGGAGAGAATAAATACTTGTAGGAAAAAATGAGACGGCTTTTTCGTCTAGTAAAAGGATAACATGACAAAAAAGGTTGGTGTCGGTCAGGCACATAGTAAGATAATTTTAATAGGGGAGCATGCAGTCGTTTACGGTTATCCTGCCATTTCCCTGCCTCTTTTGGAGGTGGAGGTGACTTGTAAGGTAGTTCCTGCAGCGAGTCCTTGGCGTCTTTATGAGGAGGATACCTTGTCCATGGCGGTGTATGCTTCGCTGGAGTATTTAGATATCAAAGAGGCTTGCATTCGCTGTGAGATTGACTCGGCTATCCCTGAAAAACGGGGAATGGGTTCGTCGGCTGCTATCAGCATAGCGGCTATTCGTGCGGTATTTGACTACTATCAGGCAGAACTGCCTCATGATGTACTAGAAATCTTGGTCAATCGGGCGGAGATGATTGCTCATATGAATCCAAGTGGTTTGGATGCCAAGACCTGTCTCAGTGACCAGCCTATTCGCTTTATTAAGAACGTAGGATTTACAGAGCTTGAGATGAATCTATCTGCCTATTTGGTCATTGCAGATACGGGCGTCTATGGTCACACTCGTGAAGCCATTCAAGTGGTTCAAAACAAGGGCAAGGATGCCCTGCCGTTTTTGCATGCCCTGGGAGAATTGACCCAGCAAGCAGAAGAAGCGATTTCACGAAAAGATGCTGAAGGACTGGGACAAATCCTTAGTCAAGCGCATTTACATCTAAAAGAAATTGGTGTTAGTAGCCCTGAGGCGGATTCTCTAGTTGAAACGGCTCTTAGCCATGGTGCTCTGGGTGCCAAGATGAGCGGTGGTGGGCTAGGAGGCTGTATCATAGCCTTGGCAACCAATTTGACTCAAGCTCAAGAACTAGCAGAAAGATTAGAAGAGAAAGGAGCTGTTCAGACATGGATAGAGAGCCTGTAACAATACGTTCTTACGCAAATATTGCTATTATCAAATATTGGGGAAAGAAAAAAGAAAAAGAGATGGTGCCTGCTACTAGCAGCATCTCTCTGACTTTGGAAAACATGTACACAGAGACGGCCCTGTCGCCTCTACCGACGGATGCGACTGCTGATGTCTTTTATATCAATGGTCAGTTACAAAATGAGGCGGAGCATGCTAAGATGAGTAAGATTATTGACCGTTATCGTCCAGCTGGTGAGGGCTTTGTCCGTATTGATACTCAGAACAATATGCCTACCGCGGCGGGTCTGTCCTCAAGTTCTAGTGGTTTGTCCGCCCTGGTCAAGGCTTGTAATGCTTATTTCAAGCTTGGATTGGATAGAAGTCAGTTAGCGCAGGAGGCTAAGTTTGCTTCAGGCTCTTCTTCTCGGAGTTTTTATGGACCGCTAGGAGCCTGGGACAAGGATAGTGGAGAAATTTACCCTGTAGAGACAGACTTGAAACTAGCTATGATTATGTTGGTGCTAGAGGATAAGAAAAAACCAATCTCTAGCCGTGACGGGATGAAACTCTGTGTGGAAACTTCGACGACTTTTGACGACTGGGTACGTCAGTCTGAGAAGGATTATCAGGATATGCTGGTTTATCTCAAGGAAAATGACTTTGCCAAGGTTGGGGAGTTAACGGAGGAAAATGCCCTAGCTATGCACGCTACGACCAAAACAGCATCACCAGCCTTTTCTTATCTGACGGATGCGTCTTATGAAGCCATGGACTTTGTTCGCCAGCTACGTGAGCAAGGAGAGGCTTGTTACTTTACTATGGATGCTGGTCCCAATGTCAAGGTCCTCTGTCAGGAGAAAGACTTGGAGCATTTATCAGAAATCTTCGGTCAACGTTATCGCTTGATTGTGTCAAAAACAAAGGATTTGAGCCAAGATGATTGCTGTTAAAACTTGCGGAAAGCTCTATTGGGCAGGTGAATATGCTGTTTTAGAGCCAGGGCAGTTGGCCTTGATAAAGGCCATTCCCATCTATATGAAGGGCGAGATTGCTTTTTCTGATAGTTACCGTATCTACTCAGATATGTTTGGTTTCGCAGTGGATTTGACGCCGAATCCTGACTACAGCTTGATTCAAGAAACGATTGCTTTAGTGGAAGATTTCCTGATTTATCGAGGTCAAACTTTAAAACCTTTTTCTCTAGAAATCCGAGGAAAAATGGAACGAGAAGGGAAAAAGTTTGGTTTAGGTTCTAGTGGCAGCGTCGTTGTCTTGGTTGTCAAAGCTCTGCTAGCTCTATATAATCTTTCTGTTAATCAGGGCCTCTTATTCAAGCTGGCTAGTGCTGTCTTGCTCAAGCGCGGAGACAATGGTTCTATGGGGGACCTTGCCTGTATTGTGGCAGAGGAATTGGTTCTTTACCAGTCATTTAATCGCCAGAAGGTGGCTACTTGGTTGGAAGAAGAAAACTTAGCGACTGTTTTAGAGCGTGATTGGGGCTTTTCAATCTCACACGTACAACTTGCCCTAGAATGTGATTTCCTAGTGGGATGGACCAAGGAAGTGGCTGTATCGAGTCACATGGTCCAGCAAATCAAGCAAAACATCAATCAGAATTTTTTAAGTTCCTCAAAAGCAATGGTAGCTACTTTGGTAGAATCCTTGGAGCAAGGAAAAGCCGAAAAAGTGATCGAGCAAGTAGAAGTAGCCAGCAAGCTCTTAGAAGGCTTGAGCGCAGATATTTACACGCCTTCGCTTAGACAGCTGAAAGAAGCCAGTCAAGATTTGCAGGCTGTTGCCAAGAGTAGTGGCGCTGGTGGTGGTGATTGTGGTATTGCCTTGAGTTTTGATGAGCAATCAACTGAAACCCTAAAAAACCGTTGGGCCGATCTGGGGATTGAGCTCTTATACCAAGAAAGGATAGGACATGACGACAAATCGTAAGGACGAGCATATCCGCTATGCCCTTGAGCAGAAAAGTTCCTATAATAGCTTTGATGAGGTGGAGTTGATTCATTCTTCCTTGCCTCTTTACGATCTGGATGAAATCGATCTGTCGACAGAATTTGCTGGTCGAAAGTGGGATTTTCCTTTTTATATCAATGCCATGACAGGTGGAAGCGATAAGGGAAGAGAAATAAATCAAAAGCTGGCTCAGGTGGCGGAAGCCTGTGGGATTTTATTTGTAACGGGCTCTTATAGTGCGGCTCTCAAAGATCCATCAGATGCCTCTTTTTCTGTCAAGTATGATCATCCAAATCTCCTTCTTGGAACCAATATTGGATTAGACAAGCCTGTTGAGTTGGGACTTCGGACTGTAGAAGAGATGAATCCTCTTCTCCTGCAGGTGCATGTCAATGTTATGCAGGAGTTGCTCATGCCCGAGGGAGAAAGAAAGTTCAGAAACTGGCAATCGCATCTAGCAGACTATAGCAAGCAAATCCCCGTTCCTATTGTCTTAAAGGAAGTCGGCTTTGGGATGGATGTGAAGACCATCGAAAGAGCCTATGAATTGGGCGTTCGAACCTTTGACCTGTCAGGTCGTGGTGGTACCAGCTTTGCTTATATTGAAAACCGTCGCAGTGGTCAACGTGACTACCTCAATCAATGGGGTCAGTCTACCATGCAGGCCCTTCTCAATGCCCAAGACTGGAAAGACAAGGTCCAACTCTTGGTCAGTGGAGGGGTTCGGAATCCACTGGATATGATTAAGTGCCTGATTTTTGGCGCCAAAGCTGTAGGACTGTCTCGAACAGTTCTGGAATTGGTTGAAACCTACACAGTTGAAGAAGTGATTGGCATTGTCCAAGGCTGGAAAAACGATCTGCGTTTGATTATGTGTGCCCTTAATTGTGCCACCATAGCAGATCTGCAAAAAGTAGACTATCTTCTTTACGGCAAACTAAAAGAAGCAAATGATCAGATGAAAAAGGCGTAATCACCGCCTTTTTTCCATCTTCAGACCGAGGTGACTTTTTTGAGTTGTGATAAAATAGAGGGAGAGGATGCACCTATGAGAAAATTTAAAATCTTTTTATTTATCGAAGCCTGTCTTTTGACAGGAGCTCTGATTTTGATGGTTTCAGAGCATTTTTCGCGTTTTCTGCTGATACTTTTTCTCTTTTTGCTTTTGATTCGCTATTACACTGGTAAAGAGGGGAATAACCTTCTTTTAGTGGTGGCAAGCATTCTCTTCTTTTTCATCGTCATGCTCAATCCTTTTGTGATTCTAGCTATTTTTGTTGCGGTTATCTATAGCCTCTTTCTTCTTTATCCAATGATGAACCAGGAAAAAGAGCAGACCAATTTGGTTTTTGAAGAGGTGGTGACAGTTAAGAAGGAGAAAAATCGTTGGTTTGGGAATCTCCATCATTTTTCAAGCTACCAAACTTGCCAGTTTGATGATATCAATCTCTTTCGTCTCATGGGCAAGGACACCATTCATCTGGAGAGGGTGATTCTAACCAATCATGACAATGTCATTATCCTCAGAAAGATGGTAGGAACGACCAAAATCATTGTGCCTGTAGATGTGGAAGTCAGTCTCAGTGTTAACTGTCTTTATGGTGATTTGAATTTTTTCAATCAGCCCAAGCGAGCCCTTCGCAATGAACACTATCATCAAGAAACAAGAGACTATCTCAAGAGTAACAAGAGTGTCAAGATTTTCTTAACCACTATGATTGGCGATGTTGAGGTGGTTAGAGGATGAAAAAACAAGCCTATGTAATGATTGCTCTCACCTCCATCCTGTTTGTCTTATTTCTGTCCCACAGCTTGCTGGACATCCTTGACTTTGACTGGTCTATTTTCTTGCATGATGTCGAAAAAACAGAAAAATTTGTCTTTTTGTTGTTGGTATTCAGCATGTCCATGACCTTTCTCTTAGCCCTGTTTTGGAGAGGTGTTGAAGAGCTTTCTCTAAGAAAAATGAAGGCCAATCTCAAGCGTTTATTGGCAGGGAAAGAAGTGGTTCAGGTTGCTGATCCAGATTTGGATGCCAGCTTCAAGTCCTTGTCAGGTAAACTTAATCTTTTGACAGAAGCTCTTCAAAAGTCTGAAAATCACAGTCTTACTCAGGAAGAGGAAATCATCGAGAAAGAACGAAAGCGGATTGCTCGGGATTTGCACGATACGGTTAGTCAGGAGTTGTTTGCGGCCCACATGATTTTGTCAGGTGTCAGCCAGCAGGCTTTGAAACTGGATAGAGAAAAGATGCAGACCCAGTTGCAGAGTGTCACAGCCATTTTAGAAACAGCTCAGAAGGACTTGAGAGTCTTGCTCCTGCATTTGCGCCCAGTTGAATTGGAACAGAAGAGCTTGATAGAAGGGATTCAAATTCTTCTAAAAGAGCTTGAGGACAAGAGTGATCTCAAGGTTAGTCTTAAGCAAAATGTATCTAAATTGCCTAAGAAAATCGAGGAGCATATCTTCCGTATTCTGCAAGAATTGATCAGCAATACCCTCCGCCATGCCCAGGCCTCTTGTCTGGATGTCTATCTCTATCAGACGGATCTTGAATTGCAGCTGAAGGTGGTGGACAATGGGATTGGTTTCCAGTTAGGGAGTTTAGACGACTTGAGTTATGGACTGCGGAATATCAAGGAGCGAGTCGAAGATATGGCAGGAACGGTTCAACTCTTGACAGCTCCCAAGCAAGGTCTGGCGGTTGATATCCGTATTCCCCTGTTAGATAATGAGTTATAAAGGAGTAGAGATGAAAATTTTACTAGTAGATGACCATGAAATGGTCCGATTGGGCTTGAAAAGCTACTTTGACCTCCAAGATGATGTAGAAGTTGTAGGTGAGGCTGCCAACGGATCTCAAGGCATTGACTTGGCCTTGGAACTGCGTCCAGATGTCATTGTCATGGATATCGTCATGCCTGAGATGAATGGAATTGACGCGACCTTGGCCATCCTCAAAGAATGGCCTGAAGCCAAGATTTTGATTGTGACCTCTTACTTAGACAATGAAAAAATCATGCCTGTCTTAAATGCTGGTGCTAGGGGCTATATGCTCAAGACTTCAAGTGCGGATGAATTGCTGCACGCTGTTCGTAAGGTAGCTACTGGGGAGCTGGCCATTGAGCAAGAGGTCAGTAAGAAGGTCGAATACCACCGCAATCATATAGAACTACATGAGGACTTAACTGCGCGTGAGCGAGATGTGCTTCAACTCATCGCCAAGGGCTACGAAAATCAGCGCATCGCAGACGAACTGTTTATCTCTCTCAAGACGGTCAAGACCCATGTGTCCAATATCCTAGCCAAACTTGAAGTCAGCGATCGTACCCAGGCGGCTGTCTATGCCTTTCAGCACCACTTGGTGGGTCATGAGGAGTTTTAGATGAGTCTAACAGATTTGCTTGAGGAGCTAGAAGCAGTAAAAGATTCTAAAAAAGCAGGGCCCATGGGAGCCTATATGCGCCATCGATTTTCCTTTCTAGGCGTTGCGGTGCCAGAAAGGAATAAACTCTATAAAAAATACTTTCCAGAAGCGAAAAAACAAAGATTATTGATTGGGATTTTGTAGATACTTGCTGGGAAAAAGAGTCTAGAGAATACCAGTATGTGGCTGCCAATTATTTGAAAGCAATGCAGTCTTATCTAAAGGACAGCGATTTGCCTAAGCTAGAGCAGTTGATTGTTACCAAGTCTTGGTGGGATACGGTGGATATCCTAGATCGCGTAGTAGGGAGTTTGGTATACAATAAGCCGGAACTGGAAAAAATAATCCTCCAATGGAACTTGTCAGACAATATCTGGCTGAGACGAGTCGCTATTGACCACCAGTTGTTAAGAAAAGAGAAGACCAATGTTCAATTAATGGAAAAGATTCTGCTTCATAATTTGAATCAAACAGAATTCTTTATCAATAAAGCCGTTGGATGGGCTCTGCGAGACTACTCCAAAACTAATCCAGCTTGGGTAGAAACTTTCATTGAGAAAAACAAGGAAAGAATGGCTGAACTTAGTATCAAAGAAGCGAGCAAGTACCTCTAGTATCATTGAAAAGCGCATTCGTTACTTGAAAAAAGTCGCTCGTTTATGTTATAATAGACTGTATTTAAAAAATTTTAAGGAGAAATGACAGAATGTCTGTATCATTTGAAAACAAAGAAACAAACCGTGGTGTCTTGACTTTCACTATCTCTCAAGACCAAATCAAACCAGAATTGGATCGTGTCTTCAACTCAGTGAAGAAATCTCTTAATGTTCCAGGTTTCCGTAAAGGTCACCTTCCACGTCCTATCTTCGACAAAAAATTTGGTGAAGAGTCACTTTACCAAGATGTTATGAACGCTCTTTTGCCAAACGCTTATGAAGCAGCTGTAAAAGAAGCTGGTCTTGAAGTGGTTGCTCAACCAAAAATTGACGTAACTTCAATGGAAAAAGGTCAAGACTGGGTTATCACTGCTGAAGTTGTTACAAAACCTGAAGTAAAATTGGGTGACTACAAAAACCTTGAAGTATCAGTAGATGTTGAAAAAGAAGTAACTGACGCTGACGTTGAAGAGCGTATCGAACGCGAACGCAATAACTTGGCTGAATTGGTTATCAAGGAAGCTGCTGCTGAAAACGGCGACACTGTTGTCATCGACTTTGTTGGTTCTATCGACGGTGTTGAGTTCGACGGTGGAAAAGGTGAAAACTTCTCACTTGGACTTGGTTCAGGTCAATTCATCCCTGGTTTTGAAGACCAATTGGTAGGTCACTCAGCTGGTGAAACTGTTGATGTTATCGTAACATTCCCAGAAGACTACCAAGCAGAAGATCTTGCAGGTAAAGAAGCTAAATTCGTAACAACTATCCACGAAGTAAAAGCTAAAGAAGTTCCAGCTCTTGACGATGAGCTTGCAAAAGACATCGATGAAGAAGTTGAAACACTTGCTGAATTGAAAGAAAAATACCGTAACGAATTGGCTGCTGCTAAAGAAGAAGCATACAAAGATGCAGTTGAAGGTGCAGCAATTGATAAAGCTGTAGAAAACGCTGAAATCGTAGAGCTTCCAGAAGAAATGATTCATGAAGAAGTTCATCGTTCAGTAAATGAATTCCTTGGAAACTTGCAACGTCAAGGTATCAACCCTGACATGTACTTCCAAATTACTGGAACAACTCAAGAAGACCTTCATAAACAATACGAGGGAGAAGCTGAGTCACGTACTAAGACTAACCTTGTTATCGAAGCAGTTGCGAAAGCTGAAGGATTTGATGCTTCAGAAGAAGAAATTCAAAAAGAAATCGAGCAATTGGCTACAGACTACAACATGGAAGTTGCTCAAGTACAAAGCTTGCTTTCAGCTGATATGTTGAAACACGATATCACAATCAAAAAAGCTGTTGAATTGATCACAAGCACAGCAACAGTTAAATAATCTTAATAAACAAAAATCCCACCTGATTAGGTGGGTTTTCTTATGCACTATTTTCCAAAAATCTCTCTGAGGTCTGCGTCTGTAATCCCAATCATGGCGGGGATGCTATCCCAGTTTTCTTCGGTTAGGATGTAGGATTGTTCAGAGGCACTTGATGTGGCAGTTTCAGAGACAGCTGGTTGCTTTTCTTCAACATTCTCCAATAAATCACTGAAGCGTTCAATCAGATAGGTTTTTCGGGCAGTTCCGATATGTTGAGTAGCATAGTCAAAGGCCTGTAATTCACCTAGTAAGATAAGCTTGCTTTTGGCGCGTGTAATGGCTGTATAGATGAGATTGCGCTCCAGCATACGCCTACTAGCACTAGTGATAGGTAGGATGACAACAGGAAACTCACTTCCCTGTGATTTATGGATACTCATGGCATAGGCCAGGCGAATCTTGTACCATTCGTTACGTGGGTAAGAGACCTCGTTGCCATCAAAATCAATGACAATCTCATCTTGTTTCGACTCGGTGTATTTACCAGGAATCAGGTCTGTGATAGCTCCCAAATCTCCATTAAAGACATTGATTTCAGCATCATTGACCAAATGAATGACCTTGTCTCTCTTGCGATAGTGGCACTGGGGAGCTTCAAAACTGAGTTGATCTTTTTGTGGTGGGTTCAGGAGGTCTTGCATGAGCTGGTTGATGGCATCAATCCCTGCTGTCCCTCGGTACATGGGAGCCAGAACTTGGATATCACGGGCAGGGATGCCACTTCTGAGGGCAGCGCCTAAGATCTTTTCAATGGTAGCAGGAATATGGCCACTAGCAATTTCAAAGTAGGAACGGTCTGCTTTTTTCTGGGTGAAATCAGCTGGCAAGATACCCTGTCGAATCTGACTTGCTAGGGTGACGATGGTTGATTCTTCGCTTTGCCGATAAATTTTTTCCAAGCGTGTCTGAGGAATCAAGGGAATATGGAGTAGGTCAGCTAGAACCTGTCCAGGGCTGACAGATGGTAGCTGGTCGCTGTCTCCCACGATGAGGATCTTACTGTTAGAAGAGATGTTTGAGAAGAGTTGATTGGCCAGCCAAGTGTCTACCATAGAAAATTCATCCACGATGATAAAGTCAGCATCCAGATAATCTTCCAGATGACTGGTATCATCGTCACCTGTCATTCCCAAGTGGCGGTGTATGGTCGCGCTAGGCAAACCTGTCAATTCATTCATACGGCGAGCTGCTCGGCCAGTTGGAGCGGCAAGAAGAATCGGCAGGTTGCTTTTTTTCCTGAGGTCAAGTCCTTCTAAAAGGGCGTAAACAGCGATAATCCCATTGATAACAGTTGTCTTACCAGTACCAGGCCCACCTGTAAGGATAAAGACCTTGTTCTGGATAGCATCGCAGATAGCTTGTTTTTGAATGCTATCATACTCAATTCCCAGTTCTTCCTCGACAGTAGCGATATGTTTTTGAATGGTTTCTAAATCCTGGCTCTTCTGTTTTCCTTTTTCAAGGATACGGACCAAGTGACTGCGGATGCCTTCCTCAGCGAAAAAGAGGCTGTTGTCAAAAATTTTGGTATCAATCTGCTGAATCTTGTCTTCTTCAATCAGGTAGGAGAGCTCTTGGGCCACTTGGCTGGGATCCAGTTCCACGGGGCGAGAAGATTCAAGGAGAGTAAGGGTTTGTTCTAGCAGATCCCGTGCTTCAATATAGGTGTCCCCTGTTTCCATACAGGCCTGAAAAAGACTATGTACTAGACCGGCGCGGAAGCGTTCAGGAGCCTGACTTTCGATACCTAGTTCTTCCGCTAATTGGTCAGCAATGGTAAAGCCCAAGCCCTTGATATCCTCAACCAATTGGTAGGGATAATTTTCAACCACATTAAGGGTTTCTTCCTTGTAAAAGTCTTGAATTTGAAAGGCTAGTTTATTGGGAATACCGTAGTTGGCAAGTTTGGCCAAAACCATCTCCGTTCCGTAGTTGAGACGGAGAGTGGAGACGAAAGCCTCGCGATTTTTGGCAGAGAGTCCTGCGATACCTTCTAACTTTTCTGGGTGTTGCAGAATTTCGTCAATGGTATTTTCGCCATAGGTGTCCACTATTTTCTGAGCTGTTTTGAGACCAATTCCCTTGAAATGGCTACTTGAAAAGTATTTGACAAGCCCTTTGTTAGTTGGTTTTGCGCGTTCATAACGGCTGATTTGCAGCTGCTCCCCGTATTTGGAGTGCTGGACAATTTGCCCCCAAAAAGTATAGTCTTCTCCCTCAATCACGTCAGCCATGGTACCCGTGACAATGATTTCAAAATCATCAAAATCCTCTGCGTCCGTATCTTCGATTTCTAGGAGGAGGATGCGATAAAAATTGCTGGGATTTTCAAAAATAATCCGTTCAATGGTTCCTGAAAAATAAACTTCCATAAAATTCCTTTGCATGAATAGGTGAGAGTTAATACTCTTCGAAAATCAAATTCAAACCACGTCAGCTTCGCCTTGCCGTACTCAAGTACAGCCTGCGGCTAGCTTCCTAGTTTGCTCTTTGATTTTCATTGAGTATAACTTTGTTTCTATCTTAATCAAACTGGATAGTGAATAATCATATTCTCACGATAGAAGAAGAGGCTGAGATTCTTGATTCTCGGCCTCTTCGATTTCTTAAAATGTTCCGATACGGGTGATTGGCCAGAAGCGGAATTTAGCTTCCCCTGTGATATCTTTTGCTTTGAAGGTACCTACGTGGCGGCTGTCACTTGAAACCAAGCGGTCGTCTCCGAGGAGAAGGTACTCTCCTTCTGGAACAGTAAAGCTAAAGTTGGTGTTGTAGTTGACATCAACTGTGAAGGCTTGAGCTTTTTGAGCGATACTTCTAAAGAAAGTTCCTTTATTTCCTTCAAATCCCTTGCCTGAGTAAGTACTTTGGAGTTTGTCGTCCTTGAAACGTTTGATATAGTCTGCTAGGTAAGGCTCATCGGTCTCTTTATCATTGATGTAAAGTTTATCGTTTTCGTAACGGATGGTGTCGCCAGGCATTCCAATCACGCGCTTGACGATGTCCTTATTGCCATCTTCCTCATGGGCAACCACGATATCAAAACGGTCAATAGGAAGGTGCTTAACAACAAAGAGGATTTCGCCATCCGCTAGGGTAGGATCCATGGAATGTCCTTCTACGCGGACATTACTCCAAAAAAAGATACGGCTTAAAGCTAGTAATGACAGAATCAGGAGGAACAATCCCCACTCTTTTAGGAAATTTTTAAATGAATTCATAATTTACCTTTCTAAGCGTTTTTTCGCTTTTTCAGTATTTTTAAAGTGCAGTTTGGCACAGAAGTTGAGTCCTTGCATACCATAGGCTTGCAAAATCTGGCTAGCCACCTTGTCAGAAGCCGTTCCAGCTCCACTTGGGAGCTGATAGCCAAGTTCTCGTCCCAGATTTTCAAGATTTTCCAGAAAAAGATCACGCGCAATGATAGAAGAAACTGCGACAGCCAAGTATTTGCCCTCAGCCTTTTCTTCTAAGCTGATAGGATTGCTGAAACGATTGGCCTCTTGTGCCAAGTACTTGTCATAATTTTTAGCACTGGTAAAGGCATCAATCACAATTTTCTCAGGCTGAAGTCCTTTTTGAAGGAGGAGATAGATAGACTGATTATGGAGGGCAACCTTAACCGAAACAGCGTTGTAGCGGTCTCCGATGACCTCGTTGTACTTGCTTGGTGAGAGAAGCAGTGCCTGGTGCTGGATTTTTTCTTTGAGGATAGGGGCAATCTGACGAATCTTTTGGTCGGTCAGAGTTTTAGAATCTCCCACACCAAGTTGGCGCAAGAAGTCATGCTGGTCAGGTGTGACAAAGGAAGCCACAACTGCAAGTCCACCAAAGTAGGAACCATTTCCAACCTCATCCGTCCCAATCAAAGGGAGATTTTGTCCGCTGGTTTGCCCTACAACTTGATAGCCAAAGAAACCGGCGTATTTCTCAGCCCCTTCACCCTGAAGCAAGACCTTTCCAGAAGTATAGATAGAAACCGTGGCTTGAGGTAGTTTTAAAAGGTAGCGGATGTAGGGATTCTTGCTAGGAGCCAGACTGGTTTGATAGTGTTCAAGGAAAGCCTGAATCTCCTTTTCGCTTGGTGTGAGTGTTATACTTGCCATAGTTTCTATTGTACCACAAAAGCAGTAAAATTTGTAAAAACTGACAAAATTAGCGAATTTTGGTATAATATCGTGAGGTGAATTTTATGGCAAATCTAAATCGATTCAAATTTACATTCGGGAAAAAATCATTAACCTTGACAACCGAGCATGATAACCTTTTTATGGAGGAAATTGCTAAGGTTGCGACAGAAAAATACCAAGCAATTAAAGAACAAATGCCTAGTGCAGATGATGAAACGATCGCTCTTTTGTTGGCAGTCAACTGTTTGTCAACTCAACTCAGCCGTGAGATTGAATTTGACGATAAGGAGCAAGAATTAGAGGAACTCCGTCACAAGCTTGTGACTTGCAAGCAAGAACAGAGCAAGATTGAGGATTCCTTATGATTTCACTCTTTCTTCTATTGGTCTTGGCTTGGGGATTTTATATCGGCTATCGGAGAGGCTTGCTCTTACAGCTTTACTACCTGATTTCAGCCATGGCATCGGCTTTTGTGGCTGGCCAGTTTTACAAGGGGCTTGGAGAGCAATTCCATTTATTGCTCCCTTATGCAAATCCGCAGGAAGGTCAGGGAACCTTCTTTTTCCCATCGGATCAACTCTTTCAGTTGGATAAGGTCTTTTACGCAGGTATCGGCTACTTGTTAGTATTTGGGGTTGTCTATAGTATCGGTCGTTTACTTGGTCTCTTGTTACACTTACTTCCTAGTAAAAAACTGGGTGGCAAGTTGTTCCAAGTTTCAGCAGGTCTCTTGTCTATGTTGGTGACCTTATTTGTCTTACAAATGGCCTTGACCATCTTGGCGACCATTCCCATGGCAGCTATACAAAATCCTCTTGAAAAGAGCATCGTTGCAAAACACATCATTCAGAGCATACCAGTAACGACTAGTTGGCTCAAACAAATCTGGGTGACAAATTTAATCGGATAAAAAGGGCAGGATTTTTCCTAGCCCTTTGTTTACAGATTGACTAGAATCTATCAGAATGTAAAAAGCTACCTCAAAGACAAGGAAATAACAATGAATAAGAAAATATTAGAAACATTAGAGTTCAATAAGGTCAAGGCCTTGTTTGAACCTCATTTGTTGACCGAGCAGGGCTTGGAGCAATTGAGACAGCTGGCTCCGACTGCCAAAGCAGATAAAATCAAACAGGCTTTTGCTGAGATGAAGGAAATGCAGGCTCTTTTTGTTGAGCAACCGCATTTTACCATTCTTGCAACCAAGGAAATTGCAGGAGTCTGCAAGCGGTTGGAGATGGGAGCAGACCTCAATATTGAGGAGTTCCTACTCTTGAAGCGCGTGCTTCTTGCCAGCCGAGAACTGCAAAGTTTTTATGCCAATCTGGAAAATGTCAGCTTGACAGAATTAGCCCTTTGGTTTGAGAAATTACATGATTTTCCGCAATTACAAGGAAATCTCCAAGCCTTTAATGATGCAGGTTTCATTGAAAATTTTGCCAGTGAAGAATTGGCGCGAATCCGCAGAAAAATCCATGATAGCGAGAGTCAGGTCCGCGATGTCTTGCAAGATTTGCTTAAGCAAAAAGCGCAGATGTTGACGGAAGGAATCGTTGCCAGCAGAAATGGCCGTCAGGTTTTACCAGTCAAAAACACCTACCGCAATAAGATTGCAGGTGTCGTTCATGATATTTCTGCCAGTGGAAACACCGTCTATATCGAACCCCGTGAGGTGGTCAAACTAAGCGAAGAAATCGCTAGTTTGCGAGCAGATGAGCGCTATGAAATGCTTCGCATTCTCCAAGAAATCTCGGAGCGTGTCCGCCCTCATGCGGCTGAGATTGCTAATGATGCTTGGATTATCGGCCATCTGGACTTTATTCGTGCCAAGGTCCGCTTCATCCAAGAAAGGCAAGCAGTCGTTCCTAAGCTGTCAGAAAATCAAGAGATTCAACTGCTTCATGTCTGCCATCCTTTGGTCAAAAATGCTGTCGCAAATGATGTCCATTTTGGTCAAGATTTAACAGCTATTGTCATTACAGGTCCCAATACAGGTGGTAAGACCATCATGCTCAAAACCCTGGGATTGACGCAGGTTATGGCTCAGTCCGGTTTGCCGATTTTAGCAGATAAGGGAAGTCGTGTGGGCATTTTTGAAGAAATTTTTGCTGATATTGGCGATGAGCAGTCTATTGAGCAGAGTTTGTCTACCTTCTCTAGCCACATGACCAATATCGTGGATATTCTTGGCAAGGTCAACCAACATTCCCTCTTACTCTTAGACGAGTTGGGTGCTGGTACAGACCCTCAAGAGGGAGCCGCCCTTGCCATGGCTATTCTGGAAGACCTTCGCCTGCGTCAAGTCAAGACCATGGCGACCACCCACTATCCAGAACTCAAGGCCTACGGTATTGAGACAGCCTTTGTGCAAAACGCCAGCATGGAGTTTGATACTGCAACTCTTCGCCCGACCTATCGCTTTATGCAGGGTGTGCCTGGCCGAAGCAATGCCTTCGAAATCGCTAAACGTCTAGGCCTATCTGAAGTTATCGTAGGGGATGCCAGCCAGCAGGTCGATCAGGACAATGATGTCAATCGGATTATTGAGCAACTGGAAGAGCAGACGCTGGAAAGCCGTAAACGCTTGGACAATATCCGTGAGGTGGAGCAAGAAAATCTCAAGATGAATCGTGTTCTCAAAAAACTTTACAACGAACTCAATCGTGAAAAGGAAACCGAGCTTAATAAGGCGCGTGAACAAGCTAGTGAGATTGTAGACATGGCCCTAAGTGAAAGTGACCAGATTCTCAAAAATCTCCACACTAAATCTCAACTCAAACCCCATGAAATCATTGAAGCCAAAGCCAAGCTGAAAAAATTGGCTCCTGAAAAAGTAGACTTGTCCAAAAACAAGGTCCTTCAAAAGGCCAAGAAAAAGCGAGCTCCCAAAGTGGGCGATGATATCGTAGTTCTCAGTTATGGTCAGCGTGGTACCTTGACCAGTCAACTCAAGGACGACCGCTGGGAAGCCCAAGTTGGCTTGATTAAGATGACCTTGGAAGAGAAAGAGTTTGACCTTGTTCAAGCCCAGCAAGAAAAGCAAGTCAAGAAGAAACAAGTCAATGTTGTGAAACGAACTTCTGGTCGAGGACCTCAAGCAAGACTGGACCTTCGAGGTAAACGCTATGAAGAAGCCATGAATGAGCTAGATGCCTTTATCGACCAAGCCTTGCTTAACAATATGGCTCAAGTTGATATTATCCATGGTATCGGAACAGGAGTCATCCGTGAAGGAGTTACCAAATACCTACAAAGAAACAAGCATGTCAAGAGTTTCGGCTATGCCCCACAAAATGCTGGAGGCAGTGGTGCGACTATTGTCACTTTTAAAGGATAGCAGTATTTTGGACTTTATACAGTAAAAACTGTTGAATTAAGTTTTACTGATAAAAACATTGACAAAAGCCAACATTTTTTGTAAAATAAGAATCAATTAAATACCAACACCGAATGAAGTTTAATAGAAGTGGGGAATCGTTTGATTTTCCATGACTGTAAATGGACGGAACTCTGGAGAGACCGTAAAGGCACCGAAGGGGCAAGGCAGGCAACTGCTCAAACTCTCAGGTAAAAGGACAGAGCTAGGATAGACCGCTTTTTAGCATTTATCTAAGCATTCCAGAGTACATGTATCTTGCATGTGCTCTTTCTTTTGGGGTTGAAAAGATAGGAGAAGGAAATGTTAGAATTGCTTAAATCAATCGATGCTTTTGCTTGGGGCCCACCCCTCTTGATTCTCTTAGTCGGGACAGGGATTTACCTAACTGCTCGTTTGGGACTTTTACAGGTTTTACGTCTGTCCAAGGCCTTCCAGCTTATTTTTATCAAGGATAAGGGGCATGGTGATGTATCCAGCTTTGCGGCCTTGTGTACAGCCCTCGCAGCGACAGTTGGTACGGGAAATATTATCGGGGTGGCGACGGCTATCAAGGTCGGTGGCCCAGGAGCCCTCTTTTGGATGTGGATGGCTGCTTTCTTTGGGATGGCTACCAAATATGCGGAAGGACTACTAGCTATCAAATACCGTACCAAGGATGATCATGGTGCAGTAGCGGGAGGTCCGATGCACTATATTCTTCTAGGGATGGGAGAAAAGTGGCGACCACTTGCTATCTTCTTTGCCCTGGCAGGTGTGCTAGTAGCTTTGTTAGGAATCGGAACCTTCACCCAAGTCAACTCGATTACAGAATCTATCCAAAATACAACGACTATTTCGCCAGCTATCACCGCTCTTGTGTTGTCTGTATTTGTAGCGATTGCAGTCTTTGGTGGACTCAAGTCCATTTCTAAGGTTTCAACTACCGTTGTTCCTTTTATGGCCATCATCTATATTTTGGGGACTCTTACAGTTATTTTCTTTAATATCGAGAAAATCCCTGCCACAATCGCTTTAATCTTGACATCAGCATTTAGTCCTGTTGCTGCGGTAGGTGGATTTGCAGGTGCTAGCATTCGAATGGCTATTCAAAATGGTGTAGCGCGTGGTGTGTTCTCAAACGAATCTGGTCTGGGTTCGGCTCCCATTGCAGCGGCTGCGGCTAAGACAAATGAACCAGTAGAGCAAGGTTTGATTTCCATGACAGGAACCTTTATTGACACCCTCATTATCTGTACCTTGACTGGTTTAACAATCTTGGTGACTGGTGTTTGGAGTGGTGATTTGAATGGAGTTGCCTTGACTCAGTCAGCCTTCTCAACAGTCTTTTCACACTTTGGACCTGCTCTCTTGACCATCTTCCTTGTGCTCTTTGCCTTTACAACGATTCTTGGTTGGAACTACTATGGAGAACGTTGTTTCGAGTTCCTCTTTGGGGTTCGCTTTATCTGGCTCTACCGTGTGGTTTTTGTACTCATGGTCTTGCTGGGAGGATTCATCGAGTTGGATATGGTTTGGATTATCGCAGATATTGTCAATGCTTTGATGGCTCTACCAAACTTGATTGCCCTCTTAGTTTTATCTCCAGTTGTTATTGCTGAGACTAAAAAGTATTTTGACAAATAATGGAATCACACATCGCGTGTGATTTTTTGCTTTCATAAAAAATTTCTATCGGTGCAATTTAAAATATATATTATACATGGTATAGAATCTGTGATAGACTAGGTTTCAACAACATGAAAAGAGGTTTTATGATGACAACATTTACAATTCATACAGTAGAATCAGCGCCAGCAGAAGTGAAAGACGTTCTTGAAACAGTAGAAAAAGATAACAATGGCTATATTCCTAACCTAATCGGTCTCTTGGCTAATGCACCCACTGCTTTAGAAGCCTACAGAACTGTCGGAGCCATCAATCGTCGCAATAGCTTAACACCAGTAGAGCGTGAAGTGGTGCAAATCACGGCAGCTGTGACCAATGGTTGTGCCTTCTGCGTCGCAGGTCACACAGCCTTTTCAATTAAACAAATCCAGATGAACGATGACCTTCTGCAAGCCCTTCGCAATCGTACTCCAATCGAAACAGATCCTAAATTAGACACTCTGGCTAAGTTTACTTTGGCAGTTATCAATACCAAGGGTCGTGTAGGAGATGAAGCCTTGGGTGAGTTTTTAGAAGCTGGCTACACTCAACAAAATGCCTTGGATGTGGTTCTTGGTGTCAGCCTAGCAAGCCTCTGTAACTATGCCAATAACCTAGCCAATACACCAATTAATCCAGAATTGCAACCTTATGCTTAATTCATATCTGAGAAAAATGAAGTCTAAAATAATTGGACTTCGTTTTTTTAAATCCTCATTTAAGCGCTTTTATGCTATACTGAAACTAACATGATTATTGGAGGTTAGGATGAAAAAACTCCCTTTGGTATTTTCTGGTTGTTTGCTAGGTTTGGCAGGAGCTGGAAATCTTATTTTAGATACGTTGCCGGTTCTGTCCCATCTTTTTAGTCTGACAGGTTTGATTTTGTGGATTTATTTTCTAATTCTACATCTCTTTAATTGGAAGGAAACCAAGCAAGAATTGACCAAGCCTCCTCTTTTGTCAGGAATGGCGACCTTTCCCATGGCTGGGATGATTTTATCTACCTATGTTTTTCGCGTCTTCCCTCATCTTCCTTTGGTAGCGCAAGGACTCTGGTGGTTTTCATTTCTCTTGGATTTGGCCTTGATTGCTGGTTTTACCATCAAGTTTGCTTGTCCAGGGCGGAGGGTTCATGCCACTCCAAGCTGGACGGTTCTCTATGTGGGGATAGCAGTGGCAGCCTTGACTTATCCTCTGGTAGGCATCATCGAAATTGCCTATGCGACCTTGAGTTTTGGGTTTCTCCTAACCTTCTATCTCTACCCGCTTATTTATAGCGATTTAAAGAAATATCCACTCCCACAAGCCTTGCTTGGACAAGAAGGGATCTATTGTGCTCCTTTCTCTCTACTCTTGGCTTCCCTGGTTCGAGTTGGAGAAGTCAGCCTACCGACTTGGCTCTTGATTGTCATGATTTTGGCTTCTCAATCCTTCTTTTTCTTTGTTTTAACTCGCCTGCCCAATATTTTAAAACAAGGTTTTCAACCAGCCTTCTCAGCACTCACCTTCCCAACCATTATCACAGCTACTTCGCTTAAGATGGCTCAGGGAATCATGAAACTTCCATTTTTGGATTATTTGGTAGTGGCTGAAACCGCTATTTGCTTAATTATTTTAGTCTTTGTATTAGGCGCTTATCTGAATTGGTTACGAAAAAAGGTCTAGCTAGAAATAGCTAAACCTTTTTTCGTAAGTGTCCGTACACTTACTGTGCTTACTACAAAAGTCAAGTAAGCATTTTCCTAAAATTGTAAATATATTATACCATAAAATTCAAGAGAAATGAGAAAACGCTATTGACAAATTGTCAGTAAGGTAGTATGATGTGCAATAGGAGGAATAAAATGCGAGATGTAAAAGATCCGGAAATTCGACGGGCTGAGATTATGGATGCTGCTATGCTCCTCTTTATGGAGAAAGGATATGCGAACACAACAACTCAGGATATAGTCGATAAGGTAAATATATCACGAGGTTTGTTATACTATCACTTTAAGAACAAAGAAGATATTCTGTATTGTCTTGTGGAACGTTATTCAGAGAAATTATTGAGAGATATTCATGTGATTGTCAATGATGACGACAAAACTGCTATTGAAAAAATAAGAGCCTTTATAGATGCCACAATAATCTCTACAGATAACGTTTCAGCGGAAGGAACTGAGTTACAAAAGACGGTTGATCTTGAAGAAAATCGTTATATGTTAGATAAGTTATCTCATAAGCTCATTGAAAAACTGACTATATATTTTGAGAGGATAATAAATCAAGGCATCTCAGAAAAAGTATTTTCTGTAAAATATCCATCAGAAACAGCAGAATTTCTGATGACAGCCTATGTTTTTGTTTCAAACAACATAGGTATAAAAACTTCAAAGAAAGAACCTGTCAAAGATTACTTGAATGCATTTAAGATAATGCTGGAACAAAATCTAAATACAAAAGGACTCTTTAGCAATTAAAAAAGATAGAATGTTTGTAAAGAGAACTATGTACCGATAGCTAAATCAAAACAAGCTATCGGTATTATTTCAATATACGACTGACAAATTGTCAATGGAGACGAAAAAATGTTAGAGATAAAGAATTTTAGTAAAAGTTATGGGGATAAGAAGGTTGTGGATAACCTATCTATTTCAGTACAGCATGGAGATATTTATGGTTTTATTGGAGCAAATGGTGCGGGAAAAACGTCAACGATAAAGGCAGTTGTCGGTATCCATGATTTTGAAGACGGAAGTATAATTATCAACGGTCATTCTATTAAAGAAGAACCTGTTATTTGTAAAAAAATGATGGCTTATATCCCAGATAATCCAGATTTGTATGAACATATGACAGGACTTCAATATATTAATTTTATTGCTGACTTGTTTGAAATTCCTACAAAAATACGCAAGGAAAGGATCCAAAAATATGGTGATTTATTTGATATGACTGACCATCTTTCGGGGATTATTTCTTCGTATTCACATGGTATGAAGCAACGAACAGCTATTATTTCTGCACTGGTACATTCTCCTAAACTGTTGATTCTAGATGAACCCTTTGTTGGGCTGGATCCCAAAGCAACTTTCCTACTAAAGAAAATTATGTATGAGTGTGTTTCAGATGGAGGTGCTATTTTCTTTTCAACCCATGTATTGGACGTTGCAGAAAAATTATGTAATAAGATTGCCATTATCAAAAATGGAAAGTTAATTGCAAGTGGCAATACAGGAGACGTCAAAGGTGATGAATCATTGGAGGCATTTTTCATGGAGGTGCAGGACAATGAGTAACATTTGGATACTGCTTAAAGCGCAATTGATTAATTTCTTTCCGATTAACGAGATTAGAGATTCAGGAAATAAAAAACAAAGTTCAATGGCTATTGCGAGTTTTGGCATAATAACCCTTTCCTTATTTTGCTTTGTTTATAATATACTAACAGCGAAAACATTGGTACACGTCGGACAGCAGGACTTGATACCGGCATATATGGTCTCTGTATCAAGTTTTTCAATATTATTTTTGACTGTCTTTTATTCGAATGGCATTTTATTTGGCAGTCGAGATATGGAAATTCTCCTATCCTTACCTGTTAAAAGTTCGTATATTATCACCAGCAAGTTCATGTTTATGTACTTATTGAATTTTTTAATAGGATTGATGTTTATGCTCCCGGGTGGAATTGTATGGATCTTGAACGGAAGTTTAAACCTCCTACAGATTATATTGTATTTTACTTCTATCATCTTTGCTCCCTTGATACCTATATGCATAGCAGCATGTATGGGAATCATTGTTGTTACTGTTTCATCTTATTTTAAGAGGAAAAATGTTATTGCTCTAATCTTTTCATTTGCAATGATAGGCATAATTGGATATATTGCAGTGTCAGCTATGAAATCAGGTAATGAAGACAGCATTGAGATCATGCTTTCTAAGCAAATTATAGGACTGTACCCAATATCCGGGTTATTCGTGCAACACACAAATTTTCCAATGTATATTGGAATGGGATTATTTATTGCTTTTTCAACAGCAGTTTTTTATATATTTGTAAAAATTGTTGCGATGAAGTATGGATTGCTTAATACTCTTGCTAAAACAACATCAAGATATTCTGATAACAAAAAATCTTATAATAGAAAATCGATATTTCTTGCCTTGTATAAAAAAGAAATGGGACGCTTTTTAAGCTCGTACATGGCGGTCTTGAATGCAGGCCTCGGTGTAATACTTTTATGTGTTTTTAGTATATTTTTGCTTTTTAATTCTGTAGAACAAATAGGAGAGTCTTCAGGGATAGAAAATATAAATGAATATCTCTCAAATTTTGCTCCATTATTTATTGCATCTATGCTCTCGCTCAGTTGCCCGGCAGCTTCAGCGATATCTTTAGAAGGAAAAAACATTTGGATTTTGCAAAGCTCTCCTGTTAAGGTAAAAATGATCCTAAATTCCAAGATAGCTGTCAATCTTACACTTCATTTGATTGGATATATGATTTCTGTATCTGTATTTGTGCTAAAACTAGATATAAATCTCATTCAAGTCACGAACCTAATTATTGTTCCTATATGTTATTCCTTTTTTATAACTGTAATTGGAATCGCATTAAATAAAAAATATCCTAACTATGATTGGGACAGTGAGATGATAGTTGTCAAACAAAGTCTTCCTGTTATTGTAACTGGAATTATTGGTATGATTGCGCTTATTACGCCACTTTTGCTTAATTGGCTGTTTAATCTTCCGATTATATTTGTTTTACAGGTAGTATCAGTAGTTTTATTGGTTATTACAATGGGTGTTTATTTAACAATAAGCAAGTTAAATTTTATCTAGTTAAAGGAGGAAAATAAGATGAAAAACAGACTGATAAAAGATATTTTGGTGTTATTAGTAATGCTAGCTATAATAGTTGTTATTTGCATATTTCTCCCAGAGAAAATTCCTGTTCATTTCAATGCAAAAGGAGTTGCAGATATGTTTGCTAATAAATATTACCTTCTGTTTGCTACGGTTATTCCGTATTCTGCTTATTGGAAATTTATACGCGGAAGGAAAAATAAACAGGTTAAGTGAATATGTATCCATATTTACAAATAGCATCTGTGATAAGAGCAACTGTTTTAAGAGGTAAGTATGTACCGGGGCAACAGCTGCCTCCCATAAGGACTTTAGCAGAGAGGGAAGAATGTAATCCTGCAACCGTTCAAAAATCATTAAAAGTTCTTGAAAAACAGGGGTTGCTTGTCAGTCGTGGAAGTAAAGGATATTTTGTTACTGAAAGTGAGAAGAAAATAATTGAGTTAAGAAATCAGCATTTGAACAGGCTTATAAAAATATTGTTTGAAAAACTATATGCCTTAGGATTTTCGGATTCTGAGATTATTAAACTATTTGATAGAATAGAAACTTAAACAGTGAATAAAAATCAATTATGTGTGAAGAAGATACAGATACTGACTATTTAGATTATTGATAAAATGGATGAAATGAATATGGAAGAATCGAAACATCTAATGTTAGAAATACCCAAGAAACATAATATTCCTCTTTTCAATAATCTCCATAGTAGATTATTGTTTCAGATGCAAGCTGAAACACGCAAGTGTAGCTAAAGAAGTATTCTTATTCTTATGTTTTTAGAGGACACAGGTGGGCAGAAAAAGGCTCCACAATATCCATAAGGGATTTACCCACTACAAATATTATAGTGCCTATAATCTCTATTAACTCTTGCTTTTTCACTTTCAGAATAAGGAACCTGACAAATTCTTCGGACTCATTGAGGACAATCTAAAGCAGGTTCATCTTCTTTTTCAGACTGTCTTTAAAATCTTCCTCAAGGACAAAGAGAAAATCGTCAACGTCCTTCAACTACCCTATTCCAACGCAAAATTAGAGGCGACTAATAATCTCATTAAACTCATCAAACGAAATGCCTTTGGTTTTCGGAATTTTGAAAACTTCAAAAAACGGATTTTCATCGCTCTGAACATCAAAAAAGAAAGGACGAAATTTGTCCTTTCTAGATCTTAGCTGACTTCAACCCACTACAGTTGACAAAGAAGCATTTTTTATGGTTTGATAACTTCAGCTCCACCCATGTATGGACGAAGTGCTTCTGGGATGGTCACAGAACCATCTGCATTTTGGTAGTTTTCAAGAATAGCTGCCACTGTACGTCCAACTGCAAGTCCAGAACCGTTCAAGGTATGAAGGAGTTTCACCTTGCCATCTGCTTCATCACGGTAACGGATTTGGGCACGACGGGCTTGGAAATCTTCTGTGTTTGAACAGCTTGAGATTTCACGGTAAGTATTTTGTGCTGGAATCCAAACTTCCAAGTCGTAAGTCTTAGCAGCTGAGAAGCCCATATCTCCAGTAGAGAGAGCAACGACACGGTATGGAAGGTTAAGTTTTTGAAGAATGTTTTCAGCGTTGGCTGTCATTTTTTCCAATTCTTCGTAAGATTCTTCTGGCTTGGCAAATTTAACCATTTCAACCTTGTGGAATTGGTGCAAACGAATCAAGCCACGAGTATCTCGACCAGCAGAACCAGCCTCAGAACGGAATGATGGGCTCATAGCAGTGAAGTAGATTGGCAGGTCTTTACCGTCAAGGATTTCATCACGGTAGTAGTTTGTTAGAGGAACTTCAGCTGTAGGAATAAGGACATAATTGCTGTCGCTGAGTTCAAAAGTATCTTCCTTGAATTTTGGATATTGACCAGTCCCAAACATAGAATCATGGTTAACCATGTAAGGTGTGATGACTTCTGTATAGCCTTCTTTTCCATGTTCATCCAACATAAAGTTGTAGATGGCACGTTCCAAACGAGCGCCGAGACCTTTATAGAAGAGGAATCGAGCCCCTGTTACCTTACCACCGCGTTCCCAGTCAAGGATACCAAGGTCTTCACCCAGATCCCAGTGGGCTTTTGGCTCGAAGTCAAACTCGCGTGGAGTACCCCAACGGCGAACTTCCACATTGTCATCTTCATCAGCCCCAACAGGAACGCTGTCAGCTGGGATATTTGGAAGAGTAGTGGTAAATTCTGTCAATTTAGCATCGATTTCTGCCAATTCAGCGTCCAAAGCTTTGACTTCAGCAGATAGAGTTTGCATGGCAGCAATCTTGTCATCTGCATTTTCCTTGTTGCGCTTAGCTTGGGCAATCTCAGCTGAAACTGTGTTACGTTCAGCCTTGAGAGTTTCAACCTTGACTAAAATATCACGACGTTTAGCATCGATTTCTTTCATCTCATTCAAGACAGCAGCATCTACACCACGTGTAGCCAATTTTTCTGCGACAGCATCAAAGTCTGTACGAATACGTTTAATATCTAACATAAGAACTCCTTTATGAAAAAAGCACACCTGACAAAGCGTTGGAGTGGCAGGGCCACGGTTCCATCCAACTTCACAGGTGTGCACTTGATTGTGTATGTAATTGTTACTAACGGTAGAATTTCACCTATCCCTCCTATCTGCTCGCAGCACCCGCAGACTTTCTGAAAGAAGAAGATAACCTACTTATCCGTTGCTATGATTATACTAAAGTTTCTACTTTTTTGCAAATAGATTTTTAAATTTTTGGCTAATTGTCTGAATCAGGGTCGGAAGTTTGACGACCTTGTCATTGCCCAGTTTTTCGCGAGCAATTTTAAGAATGGCACCTGAGTCTTTTGAAGCAAAGAGGAATTTTCCTCTGTCTGTAAAGACTTCGAAGTGGCGACTGATTTTTCGCCCAGTGACATTGGCCCCAATCTGGTTGATATGGTCCCAAGGAATCTGGATAAATTGTTCGACATTGACATCTGGGTAAAATTCCAGAGCCTGATCTCCGACAAGAAATTTCCCAACTTTCCCAGCTATAGAGAGGTAGGAGGTACCTGTTGTATTGAGAAGCACTGTTTTGTTAAGAGATTGGGCCATGGTTAGTCTTCCTTACTTTCTCCAAAAAAGGCATTGTAGAGGGCTTTAATAGCTGCTTTCTCTTGGTCCTTATGGACAACAAACATGATAGACACTTCACTAGAACCTTGAGACATCATCTGGATGTTGATCTTATTTTCAGATAAAGCACGTGTCGCAGTAGCAGTTACTCCGATATGGCTCTTCATTTTTTCTCCAACAATCATAATGATTGAAAGGTCGTGTTCGATTTCTGCATGGTCTACTTCAGCCTTTTGAACCAACTGACGAAGGATTTCTTCTTCCTTGATAGGAGTTAGTTCGCGAGAACGGAGGATGATCGAAAGATCGTCGATACCTGTTGGCATATGTTCCCAACCGATGTTAAGATCTTCAAGGATTTGCAGGACCTTGCGACCAAATCCAACCTCACGGTTCATGAGGTATTTCGACATGTTGATGCTGACAAAGCCTGAGTCACCAGCAATTCCCACAACTGGGAATTCATCATTACTGTGTTTTAGAACGATACGAGTACCTGGATGGTCAGGATTGTTGGTATTCTTGATAACTAGAGGAATTTTTCCTCGGTAGGCAGGAAGAAGGGCTTCGTCATGAAGGACTGAGAAGCCTGCATAGGCCAACTCACGCATTTCACGGTAGGTCAACTCTGGGATAGAGTGTGGTTGGTGAATGATTCCTGGGTGAGCCGCAAAGATACCATCAACATCCGTAAAGTTTTCATAGAGGTCTGCCTTAACACCGGCAGCAATGATAGAACCTGTAATGTCTGATCCTCCACGTGAGAAGGTACAGATTTGATTTTCCTTGGTAACTCCAAAGAAACCAGGAATGACAAGGACTTCATTTGCATTTGTCAATTCTTCAATCTTGTCATAACTTGATGGAATGATGCGAGCGTGACCAGGTTCACTTGTGACCACAATACCAGCTTCTCTAGGGTGCACATAGCGTGCATCGATCCCGTTTTGATTAAAGTAGGCGGCAATCAATTTAGCATTGTTATTTTCACCGGCTGCTAGGAAAGTATCGTAGAGAAATTCGTTTTCTTCGATAGGAAGAGTAGCTAAGGCGCGAATACTTTTTGAAATTTTTTCTAGCACAGTTGGTTTAAGACCTAGTTCACTAACCATAGCAGCATAGCGGTCGATAATCCAGTTTTGGCTCTTGCTAATATCGTTACCAGCAACATAGTCGCGGTAGTATTTAATCAAGGCATCCGTAACCTTAGTATCTTCAGCATTGCGTTTACCAGGCGCAGAAACGACTACAAAACGACGCTCTAAATCGCTTTTGACGATGTTTAAAACTTTTTCTAATTGACTAGCAGAGGCAAGAGAGCTACCTCCAAATTTAACAACCTTCATAAGAACTCCTAAAGTAAGTATTTTATACGATTATAGCAGAAAGAAAGCCTTTTTTCAATGAAGAAAATAAGATGCTTTCTAGGATAAAGCGATTCTTTATAATCGGCTGAGACACTTTCAGTTGATTTTTTCTTGCTTTCTGATTGTAAAAAAGATATACTTTGAAAATAAAATAATTTAAACTGCTTATAAAATAAAAAGGAGTCCAGATGGAACACATTATTTATCAGCTTGAAGAGGATTTGGCAATCCTTACCTTGAATCGTCCTGAGGTCGCGAATGGTTTTCATATTCCTATGTGTGAGGAGATTTTAGAAGCTCTGACTTTGGCAGAAGAGGATCCGGCTGTGCATTTTGTCTTGATCAACGCGAATGGCAAAGTCTTCTCTGTTGGGGGAGATTTGGTTGAGATGAAGCGAGCAGTCGATGAGGATGATATTCCATCATTGACGAAAATCGCAGAATTGGTCAATACTATTTCTTATAAAATCAAGCAAATTGCTAAACCTGTCTTGATGGAGGTTGATGGGGCTGTTGCAGGTGCCGCAGCAAATATGGCTGTTGCTGCAGATTTCTGTCTGGCAACGGATAAGGCTAAATTTATCCAAGCCTTTGTTGGAGTTGGTTTGGCTCCAGATGCAGGTGGGATTCATCTCTTGAGTCGTAGTATTGGTGTGACGCGTGCTGCTCAATTAGCCATGACAGGAGAAGCTTTGTCCGCAGAAAAAGCTCTGGAGTGGGGGCTTGTTTACCGCGTCTGTGAAGCTGATAAACTTGAAAAGACGAGAGAACAGCTTCTTAAAAAATTGAGACGCGGGTCAGCTAATTCTTATGCTGCCATTAAGAAGTTGGTGTGGGAGAGCCAATTTAAAGATTGGCAAGATTATGCTACTTTAGAACTGAACCTACAGGAATCCTTAGCTCAAACAGAGGATTTCAAAGAGGGAGTTCGGGCTCATTCGGAAAGAAGAAGACCTAAATTTACAGGAAAATAAAAAAATACTTGCACCATTCTTTGAACTTTGATATAATTCTTTTGTCAAATGTTTTGATTCTAAAAGTTTTTTTGAAAAGGAGGGAAGGAAAGATTGGACTACCAACGAATTAATGAATACTTAACGTCTATATTTAACAATGTCCTCGTTATTGAGGAAGTTAGCTTGAGGGGTAGTCGTTTCAAGGATATCTCCATCAAAGAAATGCATACGATTGATGTGATTGGAAAAGTTCCAGATGTGACACCTAGTCAAGTGTCAAAAGAGTTGATGGTGACTCTTGGGACAGTTACGACTAGTTTGAATAATCTCGAACGCAAGGGTTACATTGAACGCATTCGTTCAGAACATGATCGACGTGTGGTACATCTGCATTTGACAAAGAAAGGTCGCTTGGTTCATAGGCTACATAAACGCTTCCACAAGGCCATGGTTGAAAAAATCATTGATGGTATGAGTAAGCAAGAAATTGAGGTTATGAGCAAAGGTTTGACTAATCTTTATCAATTTTTGGAGGATTTGAGATAATGGCTTTTGCAAAAATAAGCCAGGTTGCTCATTATGTGCCAGAGCAAGTGGTTACAAATCATGATTTGGCTCAGATTATGGATACCAATGATGAGTGGATTTCAAGTCGGACGGGAATACGACAAAGGCATATTTCAAGAACAGAATCTACTAGTGATTTGGCTACAGAGGTTGCTCAGAAACTGATGGCAAAAGCTGAAATCACAGGAGAAGAGCTGGATTTTATCATTCTAGCTACTATTACTCCAGATTCTATGATGCCCTCTACAGCTGCTCGTGTCCAAGCCAATATTGGTGCTAATAAGGCCTTTGCTTTTGACCTAACAGCAGCTTGCAGTGGATTTGTATTTGCCTTATCAACTGCTGAAAAGTTTATCGCTTCTGGTCGCTTTCAAAAAGGCTTGGTGATTGGTAGTGAAACCCTCTCTAAGGCAGTTGATTGGTCAGATCGATCAACAGCTGTGTTGTTTGGAGATGGTGCTGGTGGAGTCTTGCTAGAAGCTAGCGAGCAAGAGCATTTCTTAGCTGAGAGTCTCAATAGTGATGGGAGTCGCAGCGAGTGTCTAACTTATGGACAGTCAGGCTTACATTCTCCATTTTCAGATCAAGAAAATGCAGATTCATTTTTGAAGATGGATGGGCGCGCGGTCTTTGATTTTGCTATTCGAGATGTGGCCAAGTCAATCAAACAGACTATTGATGAGTCTCCTATAGAGGCGACAAACTTGGATTATCTGCTACTTCATCAGGCTAATGACCGTATTTTGGATAAAATGGCTAGAAAAATCGGTGTCGACCGAGCTAAACTTCCAGCCAATATGATGGAATATGGCAATACTAGTGCAGCAAGTATCCCGATTTTACTTTCAGAGTGTGTAGAACAAGGCCTCATCCGTTTAGACGGTAGCCAGACTGTTCTTCTATCAGGCTTCGGTGGAGGCTTGACCTGGGGCACGCTCATTCTTACAATTTAGGTAATCATGTGGTGAACACATTGTTATAAAAAAACTATTTATTTTAAAGGAGTCCTATCATGGCAGTATTTGAAAAAGTACAAGAAATTATCGTTGAAGAACTTGGAAAAGACGCATCAGAAGTAACACTTGAATCAACTTTTGATGATTTAGACGCAGATTCATTGGACTTGTTCCAAGTAATCTCAGAAATCGAAGATGCTTTTGATATCCAAATCGAAGCAGAAGATGACTTGAAAACAGTTGGTGACTTGGTTGCCTACGTTGAAGAGCAAACAAAATAAGCAGAATATAAATAGAAGGAGTAGGGAAACCCGCTCCCTCTTGTTTAGGCAATAGTTTGATTTTCAAATTATGACGATATCGAACTATTACGTAAGCAAGAAACGATGGAGGCACTATGAAAACGCGTATTACAGAATTATTGAACATTGATTATCCTATCTTTCAAGGAGGAATGGCTTGGGTTGCTGATGGTGATTTGGCAGGAGCTGTTTCCAAGGCTGGAGGACTAGGGATTATCGGTGGGGGGAATGCCCCTAAAGAAGTTGTCAAGGCAAATATTGATAAAATCAAATCATTGACTGATAAACCCTTTGGTGTCAACATTATGCTCTTGTCTCCCTTTGTGGAAGATATTGTAGACCTCGTTATCGAGGAAGGGGTTAAGGTTGTTACAACAGGCGCAGGAAATCCAAGCAAGTACATGGAACGCTTCCATGCTGCTGGTATCACGGTTATTCCAGTTGTGCCTAGTGTTGCTTTAGCTAAACGCATGGAAAAAATCGGTGCGGACGCTGTTATTGCAGAAGGAATGGAGGCCGGGGGGCATATCGGTAAATTAACAACTATGACCTTGGTGCGTCAGGTTGCTGCTGCTGTATCTGTTCCTGTTATTGCTGCAGGAGGGATTGCGGATGGTGAAGGTGCTGCGGCTGGCTTTATGCTAGGTGCAGAGGCTGTTCAGGTTGGAACTCGTTTTGTCGTTGCAAAAGAGTCTAATGCCCATCCAAATTATAAGGCGAAAATTTTAAAAGCTCGAGATATTGATACTACGATTTCAGCTCAACACTTTGGACATGCTGTTCGTGCGATTAAAAATCAGTTGACTCGTGATTTTGAACAAGCTGAAAAAGATGCCTTTAAACAAGAAAATCCAGATTTGGAAATCTTTGAACAAATGGGAGCAGGTGCTCTAGCCAAAGCTGTTGTTCACGGAGATGTGGATGGAGGCTCTGTCATGGCAGGTCAAATTGCAGGCCTTGTTTCCAAAGAAGAAACCGTTGAAGAAATCCTAAAAGATTTGTATTACGGAGCAGCTAAGAAAATTCAAGAAGAAGCCTCTCGTTGGGCAGGAGTTGTAAGAAATGACTAAAACAGCCTTTTTATTTGCTGGTCAAGGTGCCCAGTATCTAGGTATGGGACGGGAACTCTATAATCAGTATCCGATTGTCAAAGAAACGATTGATCAAGCGAGTCAGGTACTCGGTTATGATTTGCGTTATCTTATTGATACAGAAGAAGAAAAACTCAATCAGACCCGCTATACGCAACCAGCTATTTTAGCAACTTCAGTTGCTATCTACCGTTTATTGCAAGAAAAGGGCTATCAGCCTGATATGGTTGCTGGTTTGTCCCTTGGAGAATATTCTGCCTTGGTGGCCAGTGGTGCCTTAGATTTTGAAGATGCGGTAGCCTTGGTAGCTAAGCGTGGAGCCTATATGGAAGAAGCGGCCCCTGCTGGTTCTGGCAAGATGGTAGCAGTTCTCAATACGCCAGTAGAGGTTATTGAAGAAGTCTGTCGAAAAGCTTCTGAACTTGGAGTAGTTACCCCAGCCAACTATAATACACCTGCACAAATTGTGATTGGTGGAGAAGTGACTGCAGTTGACCGAGCTGTTGAACTCTTGCAGGAAGCAGGAGCTAAACGCTTGATTCCTCTCAAGGTTTCAGGACCTTTTCATACCGCTCTCCTTGAGCCTGCTAGCCAGAAACTAGCTGAAACTCTAGCTCAGGTAAGTTTTTCAGATTTTACTTGTCCCCTAGTCGGCAATACAGAAGCTACGGTCATGAAAAAAGAAGACATTGCTCAACTTTTGACGCGTCAGATCAAGGAACCAGTTCGTTTCTATGAAAGTATTGCGGTTATGCAAGAAGCAGGCGTAACCAACTTTATCGAGATTGGCCCGGGGAAAGTCTTGTCAGGCTTTGTCAAAAAAATTGATAAGACCGCTAAACTAGCCAATGTTGAAGATCAGGCTAGTTTGGAAACTTTGCTAGAAAACAAGTAATCCCTTCTCCCATAAATACAAGAGGAAACAGGAGAAAAGAATGCAACTAAAAAATAAAAATATCTTTATTACAGGTTCGAGTCGTGGAATTGGTCTTGCCATCGCCCACAAGTTTGCTCAAGCAGGAGCCAATATTGTTTTAAACAGTCGTGGGGCAATCTCAGAAGAATTGCTCGCTGAGTTTTCAAACTATGGTGTCAAGGTGGTTCCTATATCAGGAGACGTGTCAGATTTTGCAGACGCTAAGCGTATGGTTGATCAAGCTATTGCAGAGCTGGGTTCAGTAGATGTTTTGGTCAATAATGCAGGGATTACCCAAGATACCCTTATGCTCAAGATGACAGAGGCGGATTTTGAAAAAGTGCTCAAGGTTAACTTGACTGGTGCCTTTAACATGACACAATCAGTCTTGAAACCGATGATGAAAGCCAGAGAAGGTGCTATCATTAATATGTCTAGTGTTGTTGGTTTGATGGGAAATATCGGTCAAGCTAACTATGCAGCTTCTAAGGCTGGTTTGATTGGTTTTACCAAGTCTGTGGCTCGTGAAGTGGCCAATCGCAATATCAGGGTTAACGCTATTGCACCTGGAATGATTGAGTCCGATATGACAGCTGTTCTATCAGACAAGGTAAAAGATGCTATGCTGGCTCAAATTCCTATGAAAGAATTTGGACAAGCGGAGCAGGTTGCAGATTTGACAGTATTTTTAGCAGGCCAAGATTATCTAACTGGTCAAGTGGTTGCCATTGATGGTGGCTTAAGTATGTAGCAGAAGCTAGAGGTGAAAAAGATGAAACTAAATCGCGTAGTAGTAACAGGTTATGGAGTAACATCTCCAATCGGAAATACACCAGAAGAATTTTGGAATAGTTTGACAACTGGAAAAATCGGAATTGGTCCAATTACAAAATTTGATCATAGTGACTTTGATGTGCATAATGCAGCAGAAATCCAAGATTTTCCTTTTGATAAATACTTTGTAAAGAAAGATACCAATCGTTTCGATAACTACTCTTTGTATGCCTTGTATGCGGCTCAAGAAGCTGTTAATCACGCTAATCTCGATGTAGAGACTCTTGACAAGGATCGTTTTGGTGTTATTGTGGCTTCTGGTATTGGTGGAATCAAGGAAATTGAAGATCAAGTGCTTCGCCTAAATGACAAAGGACCAAAACGTGTGAAACCATTGACCCTTCCAAAAGCCTTGCCAAATATGGCTTCAGGAAATGTTGCTATGCGTTTTGGAGCAAACGGTGTTTGTAAATCCATCAATACTGCCTGCGCTTCATCAAATGACGCGATTGGGGATGCCTTCCGCTCAATTAAATTTGGTTTCCAAGACGTTATGTTGGTAGGTGGTTCAGAAGCCTCTATCACAACTTTTGCTATTGCTGGTTTCCAAGCCCTAACTGCTCTCTCAACTACAGAGGACCCAACTCGTGCTTCCATTCCATTTGATAAGGACCGTAATGGTTTTGTCATGGGTGAAGGTTCTGGGATGTTGGTTCTTGAAAGCCTTGAACACGCTGAAAAACGTGGGGCTACTATCCTTGCTGAAGTGGTTGGTTACGGAAATACTTGTGATGCCTACCACATGACTTCACCACATCCAGAAGGTCAGGGAGCTATCAAGGCCATCAAACTAGCCTTGGAAGAAGCTGAGATTTCTCCAGAGCAAGTAGCCTATGTCAATGCTCACGGAACCTCAACTCCTGCTAATGAAAAAGGAGAAAGTGGTGCGATCGTAGCTGTTCTTGGTAAGGAAGTACCTGTATCATCAACCAAGTCTTTCACAGGACATTTGCTAGGTGCTGCAGGTGCGGTAGAAGCTATCGTAACCATCGAAGCTATGCGTCATAACTTTGTACCAATGACAGCTGGGACAAGCGAAGTATCAGACTATATCGAAGCCAATGTCGTTTATGGACAAGGCTTGGAGCAAGAAATTCCATACGCTATTTCAAATACTTTTGGTTTTGGTGGCCACAATGCAGTTCTTGCTTTCAAACGTTGGGAGAATAAATAACTATGAATTTAAACGATATTAAAGACTTGATGGCCCAATTTGACCAGTCAAGTTTGAGAGAATTTTCTTATAAAAATGGGACGGATGAGTTGCAGTTTAGCAAGAATGAAGCGAGACTGGTGTCTGAAGTTGCAGCTCAAGTCGCTTCAGCGCCCGTTCTAGCAACACCAAGTCCAGTAGCTCCTACATCTGCTCCAGTAGAAACTGTAATAGAAGAAACTTCGTCACCAGCAGAAGCAAGCGTAGCTGCTGAGGGAGATGTTGTAGAGAGTCCACTTGTTGGGGTGGCTTACTTGGCTGCTGGTCCTGATAAACCTGCCTTCGTCACAGTTGGTGATAGTGTCAAAAAAGGTCAAACATTGGTGATCATCGAAGCTATGAAAGTCATGAATGAAATTCCAGCTCCTAAGGATGGTGTGGTAACGGAAATTCTCGTTTCTAACGAAGAAATGGTTGAGTTTGGTAAAGGATTGGTACGTATCAAATGATCGATATTCAAGGAATCAAAGAAGCCCTTCCCCACCGTTATCCTATGCTCCTAGTAGACCGTGTGTTGGAAGTGAGCGAGGACACCATTGTTGCCATCAAAAATGTGACTATCAATGAGCCCTTCTTTAACGGTCATTTTCCTCAATACCCTGTCATGCCAGGTGTTCTGATTATGGAAGCCTTGGCGCAAACAGCTGGTGTCTTGGAGTTATCAAAACCTGAAAATAAAGGTAAACCAGTCTTTTACGCTGGTATGGATAAGGTTAAGTTCAAGAAGCAAGTTGTACCAGGCGACCAATTGGTTATGACAGCGACTTTTGTAAAACGTCGTGGCACCATTGCCGTGGTTGAAGCAAAGGCTGAAGTGGATGGCAAGCTTGCAGCTAGTGGTACTCTTACCTTTGCAATAGGGAACTAAGGAGGTTCTCCATGTTTCGAAAAATTTTAATTGCCAATCGTGGTGAAATTGCGGTTCGTATTATCCGTGCGGCGCGTGAATTGGGGATTGCGACGGTGGCGGTTTATTCAACTGCTGATAAGGAAGCCCTTCATACGCTTTTGGCAGATGAAGCAGTTTGTATCGGCCCTGGCAAGGCAACAGAGTCTTATCTCAATATCAATGCGGTTCTATCAGCTGCAGTCTTGACTGAGGCAGAAGCCATTCACCCCGGTTTTGGATTTCTCAGTGAAAATTCCAAATTTGCAACCATGTGTGAAGAGGTGGGAATCAAGTTTATCGGTCCCTCTGGCCATGTTATGGATATGATGGGGGATAAGATTAATGCGCGTGCTCAGATGATTAAAGCAGGCGTGCCTGTCATTCCAGGTTCAGATGGAGAAGTGCATAACTCTGAAGAAGCTTTGATTGTTGCTGAAAAAATTGGCTATCCTGTTATGCTCAAGGCTTCAGCAGGTGGAGGTGGTAAAGGGATTCGTAAGGTTGAAAAACCAGAAGATCTCGTTTCCGCCTTTGATACTGCTTCAAGTGAAGCCAAGGCCAATTATGGCAATGGTGCTATGTACATAGAGCGGGTTATTTATCCAGCTCGCCATATTGAGGTTCAAATCCTAGGAGATGAACACGGAAATGTGATTCACTTGGGTGAACGGGATTGTTCTCTTCAACGGAATAATCAAAAGGTTTTGGAAGAAAGCCCTTCAATTGCAATCGGAAAAACGTTGCGTCATGAAATCGGTGCGGCTGCTGTTCGAGCTGCAGAGTCTGTTGGCTATGAGAATGCAGGGACCATTGAGTTTCTGCTTGATGAAGCAAGTGGCAATTTCTATTTCATGGAAATGAATACACGTGTTCAGGTAGAGCATCCAGTAACAGAGTTTGTTTCAGGTGTGGATATCGTTAAGGAACAGATTCGCATTGCGGCAGGTCAGCCTCTGTCTGTTAAGCAAGAAGATATTGTTCTACGTGGGCATGCTATCGAGTGTCGGATCAATGCAGAAAATCCAGCCTTCAACTTTGCTCCTAGTCCAGGTAAGATTACCAATCTCTATCTGCCAAGTGGTGGAGTTGGCTTGCGCGTGGATTCAGCAGTTTATCCAGGCTATACCATTCCACCTTATTATGATAGTATGATTGCCAAAATCATCGTACACGGCGAAAATCGTTTTGACGCCTTGATGAAAATGCAACGTGCCCTCTATGAATTAGAGATTGAAGGAGTGCAGACCAATGCAGATTTCCAGCTTGACCTCATTTCAGATCGCAATGTTATTGCTGGAGATTATGATACTTCCTTCTTGATGGAAACCTTCTTACCTAAATATCAAGAAAAAGAATAAAATGACTTCAAGAGTTTAAACCGAAAAGGGGAATCAATGGCTCTATTTAGTAAAAAAGATAAGTATATTCGAATCAATCCCAATCGTTCGGTTAGGGAAAAACCTCAAGCCAAGCCAGAGGTTCCAGATGAATTATTCTCTCAGTGTCCAGGTTGTAAGCATACCATCTATCAGAAGGATCTGGGAAGTGAGCGCATCTGTCCACATTGTAGCTATACCTTTCGTATTTCTGCCCAAGAACGCTTGGCTTTGACGATTGATATGGGAACCTTCAAGGAATTGTTTACAGGGATTGAGAGCAAGGATCCCTTGCATTTCCCTGGTTATCAAAAGAAACTAGCAACTATGCGTGAAAAAACAGGTCTGGATGAAGCCGTTGTGACAGGAACAGCTCTTATAAAAGGTCAGACTGTGGCTCTTGGGATTATGGATTCCAACTTTATCATGGCTTCTATGGGTACGGTTGTAGGGGAAAAAATCACTCGTTTGTTTGAGTATGCGACGGTTGAACAATTACCAGTTATTCTCTTCACAGCCTCTGGTGGGGCCCGTATGCAGGAAGGAATCATGAGTCTCATGCAGATGGCCAAGATCTCTGCAGCGGTTAAACGCCATTCAAATGCAGGCCTCTTTTACCTTACCATTTTGACTGATCCAACGACAGGTGGTGTTACAGCTTCTTTCGCTATGGAAGGCGATATCATTTTGGCTGAACCACAGAGTTTGGTTGGTTTTGCAGGGCGTCGTGTGATTGAAAACACGGTTCGTGAAAGCTTGCCTGAGGATTTCCAAAAGGCAGAATTTCTACTTGAGCATGGCTTTGTGGATGCTATCGTTAAAAGAAGAGATTTGCCAGATACGATTGCAAGCCTAGTCAGATTGCACGGAGGGGGTCCTAGATGAATATTGCAAAAATAGTCAGAGAAGCGCGTGAGCAGAGTCGCTTGACAACCTTGGACTTTGCTGCAGGCATTTTTGATGACTTTATCCAATTACACGGTGACCGTTCTTTTCGTGACGATGGTGCAGTTGTTGGTGGTATTGGCTGGCTTGGAGAGCAAGCTGTAACAGTGGTTGGTATCCAAAAAGGCAAGAGTTTACAAGATAACCTTAAACGGAATTTTGGTCAACCGCATCCAGAAGGTTACCGCAAGGCCCTACGGTTGATGAAACAGGCTGAAAAGTTTGGCCGTCCAGTAGTGACCTTTATCAACACAGCAGGTGCCTATCCTGGTGTCGGAGCAGAAGAACGCGGACAGGGAGAAGCTATTGCTCGCAATCTCATGGAAATGAGTGATTTGAAAGTTCCTATTATTGCTATCATTATCGGTGAAGGTGGTTCTGGTGGGGCTCTGGCTCTAGCAGTCGCAGACCGTGTTTGGATGCTGGAAAATTCTATCTATGCCATTCTCAGTCCAGAAGGTTTTGCTTCCATTCTATGGAAAGATGGCAGTCGTGCCATGGAAGCGGCAGAACTGATGAAAATCACTTCGCATGAACTGTTAGAAATGGACGTGGTGGACAAGGTGATTTCTGAAGCAGGACTTTCTAGTAAAGAACTGATTAAGAGTGTCAAAAAAGAACTCCAAACGGAACTAGCTTTACTGTCACAAAAAACGTTCGAGGAGTTGTTGGAAGAACGTTACCAACGATTTAGAAAATACTAAAAATGACTAAATGAGGCTAGAAAGGTCTCATTTTTTTAGAAAAATGCAGTTCAGACCGAAAAATTGACAGTTGAGGAGATGGACTATAAAATAGATAAAAAAGATGTATACTGTAGATGTAAGCTTACAAAAATTTATTTTAAGGAGGTACTTGATAGGACAGGTACAGATACATTTACAGTTCTTTCATCTGAGAACTTAGAGGAAACTTCAGGTGGTGGCATGATTTGGTTGGTTGATGATTATTATTGGAGTTGGCCTTATGCTTATAGCATTGCAACTGACTCGAGTACAATACTGAATCATGCGACTAGACGTGCTAATGGTATTGGCTACTGATAAATTAAAGGGGTAAGTATGAAAAAACTAGGGCATTTGGGAGTCTTTACATCACTGGTATTTCTATCGGTTTATCTACCAGAGTTAGGGGTAGTGCAAATCACTAAGTTTTTAGGATGGGGGATAGATGGCTATTTTATCTTTTTAACAGTTGAATTAACAGCTCTTTTGCTATTATTTATCTACTGGCTCAAAAAGAAAGAGATGCTCTATATTTTTGAGAAAAAGGGTTCAAAGAAGTCAAGATTCTTTTACCTTGTAGTTGGTCTAGTGGCTACTTATTTTGATCGTCAATTGGTGGATGCTTTTTCAGTTACAGTATCATTATTTAGTTGATAACAAGTATATTTTTCAAAAGCTACTTTCTATCCTTTATTCAAATGGACAACCAACTTTTCTATCAACTGTTCTTAGTTTTATTTTAACAGTAGTTGTCGCACCTATATTGGAGGAACTGATTCATAGAGGGTATTTTATGAATACCTTTTTCCACCAGTCCAAGTACTATCTGGATGTTATTCTATCTGCTCTTATCTTTGGACTTAGTCATTTGATTCTAACTCACCGAGATCCTATCAGTTTGATTATTTATAGTTTAGGCGGTCTCTTCTATGCCCTAGTATATCGGTGGACAAAGAACTTAAAAATCACCATCTTGTGCCATAGTTTTTTTAACTTTCTCATTTATGCAAAACCCATCTGGATTTTTGTTTATAATTATGTCTATTACCACTTTTTAAGATAGTGGAAGCAAAGAAAACAGTGTTTGATATCTGTCAAACACTGTTTTCTATCTACTATTCTTCAGTTACAAATTGACTAAGCAGTCCGTTGATAAAGCGGGCTGATTTTTGATCTGAAAAATTCTTAGCGAGTTCAATAGCTTCATTGACTGCTACCAGCTGAGGTGTATCAAATGATGTGATTTCAAAGATTCCTAAGCGTAGTAAGTTTTTTTCGACCAAGGTCAAGCGTTCAACTGTCCAGCCTGACTTGAGGTGCTGGTTGATTTGTTTATCCAACTCGTCTTTTTGAGCTTGAACACCAGAAACCAAGTTCAAAAGAAAGGCAGGGATTTGCACATCTTCATCTTCACGGTCATGTGTGTAGGCAAAGCGACAAGCTGTTTCCATATCTGTGTCAAATTCAAGGCTCATGAGAGCTTGAAAAGCGCATTTACGAAGTTCACGTCTAGATTCTAATAATGGACTAGTCATTGAGGAAGTCCTCGTTAAATAGATCTTTCAACTCAGGTTTTGGTGTTTTATCTGGAACGATTCCTGCAACATGGATGTTGACAGCAGCAAGTTCCACATCAGCCATATCACGGACAGCATCTTTGACTGCTTTTTGAATAGCAAGAGCAACTTTTGGTACTTTCACACCGTACTCAAGATAGAGATAAATGTCAGCAGTTAGCTCTTCGTTGCTTTCTTTTAAGTAGACACCACGACCAAGAGAAAGTTTTGATAGGGTATCAGATACGGATTTATTTGAAAATGAGTGGACACCATCAACTTTAGCAGTTGCGATGGCAATGATTTTTTCAAGTACACGTGGAGCGATAACGATTTCGCCAAATTGTTCTTCAATTCCCATAGAATGACCTCTTTCTAGAGATTAGGCACGAGAAACGTAAGTTCCTTCTGCAGTGTTGATGATCAATTTTTGTCCAGCTTCGATGAAGTCAGGAACGTTGACAACAAGTCCAGTTTCCATAGTCGCTGGTTTACCAGAACCTGTAACAGTAGCACCTTTGATAGATGGTTGTGTTTCAGCAACTGTCAATTCAACAGTAGTTGGTACAGTTACACCGATTACTTCAGTTCCGTAGAATTGGATTTTCACATCAGAGTTTTCAAGGATGTAAAGCAATTCATTTTCAACGTTTACGACTGGAATTTCGTATTGGTCGTAAGTTTCAGTGTTCATGAAGTAGGCAGTTTCATCCATTTTGTACAAGTATTGAGCTGGCACAGTTTCGATAATAGCTTGTTCGAATTTTTCTTCTGGGCGGTAGCTTGTGTCAAATGTAGAACCAGTACGGACATCACGCAATTTCATACGCATGATTGTGTTTCCTTTACCTGGTTTGTGGTGGCTAGCTTCTAAAACGCGGATCAATTTTCCGTCTGCAGTTTCAAATGTCATACCAGCTTTCAATTTGCTTGCTTCAATCATGTTTTTACCTCTTTAATAAATATTATTACTCTTCATTTTACCATAAAATTTTCTGGAAATAAAGCCAAAATAGTTATTGGGAGATGGTAGAGGAGAAAAAACCAACCTCAAGGCTGGTTTCTTTTATATATTAATCTTCTTTCAACTTTGCCAATTCCTGGGCAAGCAGCTTAAGGGCGACTTGTGGGTTGGCTTGGCCTTTGGTTGCTTTCATGAGGAAGCCTGTGAAGGCCTTGTCTGCGTTACGTTTGCCTGACTTGAAGTCGGCAACTGCGGCTTTGTTATCCGCAAAGACTTGGTGGATGATTGGAATCAGGACAGCTGGGTCTGAGATTTGCACCATGCCTGCTTTTTCCACATATTCACGCGCGCCACCGCCATTTTTAGCCAGGTGGACAAAGACTTTCTTGGCAATCTTAGAAGAAATAGTGCCGTCTTCGATGATGGCAATCATTTCAACCAAGTTTTCTGGTGTCAATTCGATTTGTTCAAGTGTCTTGCCTTCAGCATTCAAGAACTGAGCAACCTCACCTTGGAGCCAGTTAGAAACTTGTTTGGCATCGCCACCGAGGGCAACAGCTTTCTCAAAGAAGTCAGAAGTGACTTTATTAGCAGTCAACTGGCTAGCATCGTAGTCTGACAAGCCAAGGTCAGATACATAACGCGCACGGCGTTCTTTTGGAAACTCTGGCAATTCAGTACGCATTTCCTCAATCCACTCGTCTGAGATTTCAAAGAGAGGTAGGTCAGGTTCTGGGAAGTAGCGGTAGTCTGCAGCACCTTCTTTGACACGCATGAGGATGGTGGCTTTGTTAGCTTCGTCGTAACGACGTGTTTCTTGGCGAATTTGACCACCTGAGCGAAGAATTTCAGCCTGGCGTTGAACTTCGTATTCAAGACCCTTGCGAACGTTTGAGAAGGAGTTGAGGTTCTTCAACTCAGTCTTGGTACCGAATTTCTCTTGGCCATAAGGACGAAGGGAAATGTTGGCATCCACACGCATCGAACCTTCTTCCATCTTAACGTCAGAAATACCAGCGTACTGGATAACTTCCTTGAGGGCAGTCAGATAAGCATAGGCTTCTTCAGGAGAACGCATGTCAGCTTCAGATACAATCTCAATCAATGGCACCCCTTGGCGGTTGAGGTCAACATAAGAGTAGCCATCTGTACCGTGGGTGTTTTTACCAGCGTCTTCTTCTAGGTGAGCACGTTCGATACCGATTTTCTTGGTCGTACCGTCTTCAAGCTCAACTTCAATCCAACCGTTGTAGCCGATTGGTTCATCAAACTGAGAAATTTGGTAGGCTTTTGGGTTATCAGGATAGAAGTAGTTCTTGCGGTCAAAGTGCATCTTTTTGTGGATGTCCATGTTGAGGGCAAGAGCAGCCTTGATACCAGCATCGACAACACCTTTATTGAGAACTGGCAGAACTCCTGGGAAAGACCAGTCAATCACGTTGGTATTGGCATTTTGGTCATTTCCGAAGTGGGCAGAAGTAGGTGAGAAGATTTTTGAATTGGTGTTGAGCTCTACGTGGACTTCAAGTCCGATGACTGTTTCAAAGTTCATTAGTTATCACCTCCAAAAATCACGGGTTGTTGTTTGTGGTAGTCTGTTGTTGCTTCAAAAGCAGCAGCAACTTGATAAATGGTTTCCTCAGAGTACTTAGGACCAATCAATTGCAGACCGACAGGTAGACCTTGAGAGAATCCAGCAGGAATCGAAATTCCAGGCAGTCCTGCCAAGTTTACAGGTATAGTCAAGAGGTCAGCCAAGTACATAGCAACTGGGTCATGGTTGAGTGAGTCCAAGTCATAGGCAACACTTGGTGCAGTTGGACCAAGGATTAGATCATAATCTGCAAATACTTTTTCAAAATCTTGGATGATGAGGGTACGAACTTGCCCAGCTTTCTTGTAGTAGGCATCGTAGTAACCTGATGAAAGACTGAATGTACCAAGCATGATACGGCGTTTAACCTCTTCACCAAAACCTTGGCTACGGCTGTTTACATAGATTTCATCAAGGTTGGTTGCATCTTCTGCACGATAGCCGTAACGGATACCGTCAAAACGTTGCAGGTTTGAGGAAGCTTCTGATGAAGCGATGATGTAGTAAACGGCAACACCGTATTTAGAGTGAGGAAGGCTGACTTCTTCAACGATAGCACCAAGTTTCTCAAAGTGCTTAGCAGCATTAAGAATGGTTTCCTTAACCTCTGGGTCAATCCCTTCACCAAGGTATTCCTTAGGCAAAGCGATTTTCATACCCTTGATGTCTTGGTCGATTTTTGAAGTAAAGTCGGCAATTCGGACAGGAGCAGAAGTAGAGTCTTTGGCATCTTCGCTGGCAATAGCGTTGAGCAAGAGAGCATTTTCCTTAACAGTAGGAGCAAAAGGTCCGATTTGGTCTAATGAGCTACCAAAGGCAATGAGACCGAAACGTGAAACTGTTCCGTAGGTTGGTTTGAGACCAACAATCCCGTTAAAGGCAGCAGGTTGGCGGATAGACCCACCAGTATCAGAACCAAGTGACAAGCGGACTTGTCCTGAGGCTACAGCTGCGGCAGAACCACTTGATGAACCACCAGGAACCTTGCTGTGGTCCCAAGCGTTTTTAGTTGCTCCGTAGTGGGAAGTCTCACCTGAACCACCCATGGCAAATTCGTCCATGTTAGTTTTCCCGACGACAATCATACCCTTAGCTTTAGCATTGGAAATGGCTGTCGCATCAAAAATAGGCTCATAGTTGTAGAGCATTTTTGAAGCAGCAGTTGTGAGAATACCATCAGTAGAGATGTTATCCTTAACTGCAAGTGGAATTCCTGAGAGGACATTATCAGCATCGATTCCTGCTTCATCAATAGCTTTAGCTTGCGCAAGGGCTTGCTCTTCAGCGATGGTAACAAAAGCGTTAATAGCTGTCTCGCGAGACTTGATATCTTCAAGCGTAGCTTGGGTTAATTCTGTTGCTGAAATTTCCTTAGAAACAAGGAGATTGTGCAAGTCTTCAATGGTTTTATTGTTAAAAGTCATTAGGCATCTCCTCCATCGTCTAGGATAGCTGGTACCTTGATATAGTAGTTGTCTTTTTCAGGTACGTTTTTAAACAAGCGATCGCGATCTGTTCCTTCTTCGGCCACATCAGGGCGGAGTACGGTCTTACGGTCAGCCATAGTCGTAGTAGGTGCGACACCGGTTGTATCAACTTCGCCCAGCAATTCAACCATGTCAACAATCTTAGACAAGGTAGTCGCAAAGGCAGCAGTTTCTTCTTCAGAGAATTTTAATTTTGAAAGATTGGCAACGTGTGTTACCTCTTCTTGCGTAATTTTCATCTTGCATCCTTTCGTGAAATGATGATTTTTAGTCTGTTCTATTTTACCATATTTTCCTATAAATAAGGGAGGGGGAAGTGAAAAGAAATAGAAATTGAAAAAAATGGCAAAATCCGATATAATGGAGTGTTGAAAGGAATGGTAAAATCCAATGTAGAAATCATTCTTAGCTATTGGAACAAGAAAAATAGAGAATCAAAGAAAGAGAACTTATGAATATTCAAGAAGAAATTAAGAAACGTCGTACCTTTGCCATCATCTCCCATCCGGACGCGGGGAAAACAACCATCACTGAGCAGTTGCTCTACTTTGGGGGCGAGATTCGTGAGGCTGGTACCGTAAAAGGAAAGAAAACAGGGACTTTTGCCAAGTCTGACTGGATGGATATCGAGAAGCAACGTGGGATTTCGGTGACTTCATCTGTGATGCAGTTTGACTATGATGGCAAGCGTGTGAATATCCTCGACACGCCAGGGCATGAGGACTTTTCAGAAGATACCTATCGTACCTTGATGGCGGTGGATGCTGCAGTTATGGTTGTGGATTCTGCCAAGGGTATCGAGGCCCAAACCAAGAAATTGTTTGAAGTTGTCAAACACCGTGGAATTCCGGTCTTTACCTTTATGAATAAGCTGGACCGTGACGGTCGTGAGCCACTGGACCTCTTGCAAGAATTGGAAGAAGTCTTGGGCATTGCTAGCTATCCGATGAACTGGCCTATTGGGATGGGGAAAGCCTTCGAAGGGCTCTATGACCTCTATAACCAACGCTTGGAGCTCTACAAAGGGGATGAGCGTTTTGCCAGTCTAGAAGACGGGGACAAACTCTTTGGTAGCAATCCTTTCTACGAGCAAGTCAAGGATGATATTGAACTTTTAAATGAAGCTGGGAATGAGTTTTCAGAGGAAGCTATTCTGGCTGGAGAATTGACACCTGTCTTCTTCGGTTCAGCTTTGACAAACTTTGGTGTGCAGACCTTCCTTGAAACCTTCCTTAAGTTTGCTCCGGAACCTCATGGTCATAAGAAAACAGATGGTGAAATTGTGGATCCTTATGATAAAGATTTCTCAGGATTTGTCTTTAAAATCCAAGCCAATATGGACCCTCGTCACCGTGACCGTATTGCCTTTGTACGTATCGTATCGGGTGAATTTGAACGTGGTATGAGTGTCAACCTGCCTCGTACTGGTAAGGGTGCTAAACTTTCGAATGTTACTCAGTTTATGGCGGAAAGTCGTGAGAATGTGACCAATGCCGTGGCAGGTGATATTATCGGGGTTTACGATACAGGTACATATCAAGTTGGGGATACCTTGACAGTTGGGAAAAACAAGTTTGAATTTGAACCACTGCCAACCTTTACACCTGAGATTTTCATGAAAGTTTCTGCTAAGAATGTCATGAAGCAGAAATCCTTCCACAAGGGGATTGAGCAATTGGTGCAAGAAGGTGCCATTCAGCTTTATAAGAATTACCAAACAGGCGAGTATATGCTAGGCGCTGTAGGTCAACTCCAGTTTGAAGTCTTTAAACACCGCATGGAAGGCGAGTACAATGCGGAAGTAGTCATGAGCCCAATGGGTAAAAAGACCGTTCGTTGGATCAAGCCCGAGGACTTGGATGAACGGATGTCATCAAGCCGAAATATCTTGGCCAAAGACCGTTTCGATCAGCCAGTCTTCCTCTTTGAAAATGACTTTGCCCTCCGCTGGTTTGCGGACAAGTATCCAGATGTAGAGTTAGAGGAGAAGATGTAAATCGTTACAAATGACTAGCAACATAAAGTTGCTGTCATTTGACGGTAACCGCTATGGCGGCTTACCTAAACGCTTCACTAGGAAAAATCCACGAATGGTATTTATTCGTAAAACTTTACGTCGTAACTGGTAGTGAGCGGTCTAGCTAACTGCCTTACTAACTACGTTTTGCAAATAGAATCGATTTGCCAAACTCCGTGTTGTATCGTTAAAATCTCTAACTGCTGTGGATGTCATGATTCACAGCTTTTGAGTCTGGGACAAAAGTCTAACCTTAAATATAAAAAGCGAACAAAATAAGTTATCTGACACTTAGAATTCTATTTTGTTCGCTTTTTTGTCTAATCTATCGATTTTAAAAATTTATAATAAAGAATTCCTAAAATCAAAATCTTTTTGTTCCAAACTCAATTAATAATATCAATAAAAGAGGGGAATGATTGTCTTAATTTCCTCTATTATAGTTTTATTTTTATAGTATGAATTTAAAAGAAGGGAATGTTAAAACAGGTTTGAATTTTTGGAGGGGTTCCTATCATAGAGAAGGTCTTTCCATATGTAAATAGATTTGAAGCCTCGTATTTTTTTTTGAAAAAAACAATATAATATCTTGACTATCGTTTGCGCTTGGAGTATACTATTAAAGTATGATTAGAATTGGGTGGATTGTCCACTTGATTATGTAACGAAAGGGTAGAATATGTTTTTTAGACGTCAGAAAGGTGAGTATAGAGAAACCGATCGAGTGACGCGGTATAAGTTAATCAAATCAGGAAAACATTGGTTGCGAGCTTCAACCTCTCTTTTTGGTTTGTTCAAGGTCTTGCGTGGCGGTGTAGATACGACTCAAGTCATGACAGAAGTAGTAGAAGATAAAGTGAATCCTTCTATTACAGGTTTGGATATCATAAAAGGTCTTGCGGCTACTGGGGCTGTTTTAGGTGGTGCTGTGGCTACTCAAACAAAAGTGTTTGCAAATGAAACAGTAGCTGTGGAAAAAACACTAGAAAACCCCGATCTTTTGGTCACAAATGATACAGTAGTTTTGGGTACGACATCAGTAAGTAATTCAGAGAATTCTGCTAGCTTGTCTACTTCTTTGAGCGAAAGCACTTCGATGTCAGAATCTGTATCTAAGAGTTCGTCAGCCAGTGCTTCGATGAGTACTTCTGCAAGTGTCTCAGCAAGTACTTCTAATAGTGCTTCTACAAGTGCATCTGTCAGCAACTCTACTAGTATTAGTCAATCAACAGGTGAGCCGGGTAGTTTCTCGTTGGTGGCTAGTCTATCGGGTGAACAGAACACTTCTGCGACAGCAACTGACCGAGATGCTTCTGTATCAAAAGAATCAACTGGCCTTAAAATTGATTCTGCTCTACTAAAGGCAACTGAAATTGATGGGAAGGTTAGTGCGAGTGCTGCTCAATCAACTTCTACCACGACTAGTATTGTAGGAGTTACTGCTGGCGCTATCGCAACAGCGGAAGTTTCAGCTAAGCAACAGGACGAAAATCGTAAGAAGTTGACAAAACTTTCAGCTGAGATGGGTGAGTACCTAGCTAAAGCTGTTGGCTTACCAAATACTGACTCAGCTATCACTAAGGTCAACTCTGCGGTAACTGAAATTGAAAAAGCCTTGGCTGACCCGACTAGTGATTTAACAGCAGTGGTGCAAAAAGCAACCGTAGCTCGTAATTCCATTGCCAATGCTGTTTTGAGAGCCCATTCAGGTGCGCGTGATGCACGAAATGGGAAACCGATGTTGCGCGATGCTTCTCTTCGAGCAAGTTGGGCTCCTCAGCAGGGCGATGGCCGTATGAATGTAAGTAGTCCAACTGCTACTTTTGATAAGGCTACTGGTATCGCTACTTACACTATGAATGTCCATGCTGATAGTGCTTTGAGTCATGTCGGTGTAAAAATCGAAGTCGGTAAAGGTGGACATGTCCAAAGTGCGACCTTTAACGGTAGTTCAATGGAAAAAACATATGCACATGGTTCAGAGGCAGGTTTTAGTTATCGTCATGACCAAAACCGGAATTTAGAGGGACAAGTTGTAGTAAGAGTTAAATACGATAATAATGTTCCGACTGCAACTGCCAATATGCAGGTTCAAGTAAGTTCTGCTCCTATTTATGAAAATACTCCAGGGAATGGTTCGGCAGTTCAATCGGCAAGTGTTCCAACGGGCTATAGACAGCAGACGACCAATACGAATACTAACACAACATTCCGTTTTAATGTTACTGCCTATAAAGAAGTTTTTAATGGTGATGTTGTTGGAGATAACGTAGGTTTAGAAGGAGTAAATACTAATTCAGGCCGCGTTAAGTATATGAACATCGAGAATCGTGATGTAATTCCTGGGGTGAGATATCTAGGTCCTAACAATAATGAACGATTAGACAGACCAGCTGTAACTGCTCGATTGGAGGGAACGGTTGGTGGAAACAATGCTTCAGCTGAAGTTGGAAAAACATATGTTTATCGTTTTGTAGGAACTAATTATTCTGGTGCCCAAGCTGCTGCTAATGTAGGCTACTATATCAAAGGTTTCAACGAACGTCATGATATCCAAAGTGGCGATACTGTTCAGGTTTCTGATTTGGACCATTTGACACCAGACGAAGTTAAGGAAGTTTATAATAATTTTGTTAGAAAACAATCGAATTTAACTGATTTATCCAAAAATGGAGATCTTGCTCCAAATATTGCTGAGGCAAGTCAAACGACTAATCCAGATGGTAGTTTTACGCTGTCTTACCCTGGCACCAAATCTAAAATTGACGTTGCAACAGATGGTACCATCACGGTTACTTATCGTGACGGTTCTACAAGTGTCATCAATGCTTCTTTAGAGAAGGAAAAAATACCTCCAGTAATAACCGTTACTGCGACCCGTAATGGTAAACCTCTAGCTGCAGAAACAGGAGGTATAGCAGGAGATAAATATTACTATTACTATGCAGGTGATGATATCGGTTTTGAAATGAAAGCCGTAGATAATAAGGGAAAACTGAGGGAGTTTAAACTTGTAGCACAGGCTGATGGTTATAGACCAGCGTCAGAAATGGCTCAAAACATCTTTGGAGATAATAGTTACGGGACTGGGACAGCTACTTCTCTATCAGATCCAAATGGGAATCTCGTTGCGACTGAGTCTAATCCGGCAGTCATAACTGCAACTGGGCATATGAAAGATGATTTGACTTATGCTCCTAAAAATGAATGGCGTCGTAATGCAGTAGCAACAGATAAAGCAGGGAATGTTACGATTCCGGGAGACAACAGTACAGGGAACTTCTTTATCAAGCAACGTCCTTTGAATGAGCGTTACAAGCATGAACCAGAATTTACAATTAAAAACCCTGAGTTTACGCCTGTAGTAAATAAGAATAGCCTGACGGAGCTTGAGAAGAAAGCGGTTAAGGCTGCTATTTATGCTAAAAACAATCAAGAGACCTTCAGAATCAAGGATATTGAAGTTCAAGACAATGGTACAGCAAAAATAGTCTATAAGGACGGAACGAAGAGTGATGACATTCCACAGTCAGTAACAGTCAACGAACGTCCTAAGTTAGTCATTCCTTACGACAATCCGGCAACGAAAGAAATCTATCTTTATCGTAATGAACCAGTCAATATTACTCTAAAAGCGACGGATGACTCTGGAAAACTCAATTCATTGAAGTTTACTAGACCTGATGGGACCAGTGATGGAACTGGTAGTGGAACTGCTAATGATTACGGTGGTTTCACTGGGGTAACACGTTCTAATACCATCACTTCTACGACAAACCAAGATAATGCTACGATTACCTTGACAGGTACTCTAAATAAAAGTTTGCAAAAAGGGGCATTTACTGAACGTAAACTCGTAACTACGGATAACCAGAATACATCAAATAGTACTGATAATAACGAAGGTTACATCAAGTTTGTTGTTAAGGATCAAACGGATAAGTATAATGCGGTTTCTAAAGTAGACACTATTTATACCTATGCGGGTGAAACAGCAGCAGACTTGGGAAATGCAGCTAACTTTGTTCAACTTGAAGGTGGGAAATCTCTGCCTGCAGGAGCGACGGTTAAATGGACAAATACGATTGACAATTCGACTACTGGGACAAAGAGTGCTGTTGCGCGTGTTACTTATTCGGATGGTTCAACCGATGATGTGACGGTCAACTATAAGGTCTTGGCTACGATTGCCCCTAAAGGACCTGTGAATGATATTCAAGGTACAGCTCCTCATAATGGTAACTTATGGCATGATTATGTCAACAAGCAAGGAGACGGTGATTACCCAAGTGGAGCTAGTCAAACTTGGAGAAAAAATGGCCAGGCTGTAGCAAATTCACCGATTAGTACAGCAGAAACAGGTCGACACAATTACCAAGTCACCTTTACTTATCCTGTTGGTCGTACTGGTGCAGGTGATACTACTAAACTAAGTAAAACTGTTGATGTTGTTCATGATGTTTATAAATTTGGATCAGATCGTTCTTACGTTTTCACACAAAACAAGACGGATGAAGCTGGTTATAAACAAGCTGTAGCAAATCCTAAAGAAGCGGTTACGAGATTAGCAGGAAATCCAGACTTTAACGCAACAAACACTAATTACAAGTGGGTTGGTGGTGCGCCGTCACTTACGGAAGTTGGAACTTTTACCAAACAAGTGGAGGTAGAGTTACCTGCAGACTCAACAGGTGTCAGAGTTAAACAAAATGTCCCTGTTACTGTGAGAGTAAATCCACAAGCGCCAGTTATCTCAGTAGGTTCTACTAATGAAACGGGTGGTTTGCCAAACCGTTCGATCGTTGTTACGAATGTAACGCCTGGAGCACTCGTTACGTTGACATTGGCAGGCCATACATTTACTAAGACTGCTAAAGACAATGAAACAAGTGTGACATTTGAACCTACTGACCTGAAAAAAGCTTACGACGGCAATAACGGTCTTCTTCCGATAGGTGATGTAACAGCTAAATCTACAGTTGCTGGTCTTGATTCAGAAGTAACGACAAGTTCGATTACTCGTGAACGTGTGAAACCAACAATTACTTATACTGTAACGGTAAATGGTCAAGAGCCTAAGAGAGATGGCAATGGTCGCTATTTGTTCTATGCTGGAGATAAAATCCAGATTACTTATACAGGTAAAGATAACAGTGGTAAATTAGTTACCTTAAAGGTTTCTGGTAATAGAAAAGATTTGACAGATTTCTTCGAAAACAGACCTGAGTGGGGAACTGGTCCTATCACAAATATTATCAATACTTTAACCAATGATGACCAGACCACATTTACTATTAATGCGGTTGCTAATAAAGATCTTGCATGGAAATCAGGGAATACCTGGGGACGTTGGCTCACTGCTACAGATCCTAATGACAACACTGTTGATGTAGGAGAAATTCGAATTCAGCAAGATCAGTTGCAAAACTTGTTTAAGAAGCCTGCTATTAATCTGACAGAAGTTAAGGATAAAAATCACTTAACAGAAACTGATAAGGAAAACGTTCGTGAAGAAATAAGAAAAGCTCATGATAAAGTGACTCCAAACGGTCGGGATCGTATTTCTAGCATTGACGTAAGTGAGAATGGTGTTGCAACAGTTTATTATAAAGATAATGCTAAAGTAACATCTGGTAGTCAACCGTATGCACCAACGGTCTATGGTCAAGATGAAACTGTTTCAGACAAGAAATATCGTTCTGAGTCAGCTTCGGCAAGCACCTCAGCAAGTACGTCCGCTTCAATAAGCGCAAGTACGTCGGCCTCAACCAGCGCAAGTACCTCAGCAAGTACATCGGTTTCAACAAGCGCCAGTACGTCAGCCTCAACAAGTGCAAGTACGTCAGCAAGTACATCGGCTTCAACAAGCGCAAGTACGTCAGCAAGTACATCGGCTTCAACAAGCGCAAGTACCTCAGCAAGCACGTCAGCCTCAACAAGTGCAAGTACATCAGCAAGTACATCGGCTTCAACAAGTGCAAGTACTTCAGCTAGCACTTCAGCTTCAACAAGTGCAAGTACATCAGCCTCAACAAGTGCAAGTACCTCAGCAAGTACATCAGCTTCAACCAGCGCAAGCACATCAGCAAGTACGTCAGCTTCAACAAGTGCAAGCACATCAGCAAGTACGTCGGCTTCGACAAGTGCAAGTACATCGGCTTCAACAAGTGCAAGTACGTCAGCAAGTACATCGGCTTCAACAAGCGCAAGTACATCAGCAAGTACATCGGCTTCAACAAGCGCAAGTACATCAGCAAGTACATCGGCTTCAACAAGCGCAAGTACTTCAGCAAGTACGTCAGCCTCAACAAGTGCAAGCACTTCAGCTTCGACAAGTGCAAGTACATCAGCAAGCACATCAGCTTCAACCAGCGCAAGTACATCAGCAAGTACATCGGCCTCAACGAGCGCAAGTACATCAGCAAGCACATCGGCCTCAACAAGCGCAAGTACATCTGCAAGTACATCTGTTGTAACAAGTAAGGGAATGCCAGAAAGCTTGTCACTTGATAGCTTAGATATTGATAGTATTATTACATCGGATTCAATTAGTACATCGGTATCACAATCACTATCATTGTCAACAAGCATTAGTCAATCAATGCCTCATTCTACTTCAACAAGTGCAAGCGGCTCAACATCAATGCCTCATTCGGCATCAACAAGCGCAAGTGCTTCAACATCAACGATTCATTCGACTTCAGCTAGTCAAGCTCCTCAAACTGAAACCACTAAGACACGTAAGCAATTACCAAATACTGGTGAAACTTCATCAATCTCATCTGCTCTCCTCGGAGCAGTGGCTGGTCTAACAGGGTTAGGTTTAGTAGCGAAACGCCGTAAAAATGATAATGAAGAATAAAGCGTATTGGTAGATAGTTGAGAATTGGCTAATCAGTCAGGAAAAACTCCAAGAGTTGAAAAAACTTTTGGAGTTTTTCTATCTGCCAACTGTATTGGGCTGATGGGAAAGTTACAACATGGAGAGGAGTAAGATAGTTATTCTTTTATATTAGAAATGTTGAAAGTTATAGTTACAAAGTTATTACAATGCCCCTAAAGAAATAGTATCCTTACTTATCTTAAAAAGTTAAGAAAAAGTCATAATAGAATCAGTATTTGGAAATTTTTATTCGTTTTAAAAGTTAGTGGTTATCTATGTAATTCTTTATGAAATAGTGTAAAAATGGTATAATGTATAAAGGAAATTTCTAAAAAGTCTCATTTTTAGAGTAGTTAATCATAAATAAGTTAGGGACTCAGGATAAGGGAGTATAATTGGAAGATTTAATTAGTGTAGTTATACCTGTGTATAATGTAGAAAATTATCTGGAAGAATGCATTCGAAGTGTTTTGAATCAGACTTATAAGAATCTAGATGTAGTTCTGGTAAATGATGGTTCTACAGATACTTCGGGGGAAATATGTGATCGATTTTCTGAATTGGATAGCCGGATTCGTGTGTTTCATACTGAAAATAAAGGTGCAGCCTTAGCTAAAAACTTCGGTGTCGCTCAAGCACTCGGGGAGTATGTCCTTTTTGTAGATTCAGATGATATTGCTGAAAATAGAATGGTCGAAACTTTGCACAAACAAGTGGAAGAGACTGGAGCGGATATTGTAATTGGCAATTATTTTATTTATGATGAGAATGATTGCCAGTGTAAATTCTATGTTCTTGAAAGAGATTTTTGCATTGAGGAATTATCAGCTCAAGAATTAATTAATCGCCAAGCAGGATATTGGCATTTAAATGCTTCAGCTTTTATTATGCCCATGTTTAAACTGTTCAAAAAAGACTTGCTATTGCAAGTTCCATTCACTAATGGTCGGCGTTTTGATGATGAAGCAACGATTCATAGATTGTTTATAAAAAGTCAGAAAACAATTTTTGTAAATGATAATCTTTATATCTATCGTGTTAGACAAGGCAGTATTATGACTTCGCAATTTGATATATCTTGGGTACAGGATATTTTGCAAGTATTTAGTTTAAAACTTGCGGATCTTATTCTTGCTGGTATTGATACTAGTGTTATGAGGACTCGTTTTGTGAATATTCTAAATGAATATAAATACTTATGTGAAACTTATAATCTTACAGATACTGATGAGTATAGAGAAATTTTGTTTAGATTAGATTTGTATAAGGGATAAGGAAGTAGCTATTGAAGTTACCTAGGATTGTCGTAGAAAAATTGAAGCTATATTGTACCATTTGTGAGTAAAAAGGGGGAAAATAAATTTGGATGTTCCGATTAACTTTCAGGGGAATTATCACCATATTGAAATATCCGAGGGAGCTTGCCTTCAGATTGCTCAGGGGGTAACCATGCGATCTTTTACAAGTTTAGAAGTTTTCATGGGGGCAATTTTATCAATTGAAGAGGGAGTCTTTTTTAATGATCATTGTTCAATTCGGTGTACGGAAAAAATCACCATTGGACGTGATACTATGTTTGGGGATGGAGTCCGAATTTTTGATTCAAATCATAAGTTTAACAACTATCATGTGTTTAAAACTGCAATGAGTAGTGCACCGATTCACATTGGACGAGATTGTTGGATAGGAGCCAATACAGTTATTCTTAGAGGAGTTACTATAGGTGATAATGTTGTTATCGGGGCGAACTGTCTGATTTATCAAGATATTCCAAGTAATTCTATTGTGACTCATAGTGAACAATTAAAGATTACATCTAAAAATATTGCAAAATTTCATGCTTTTGTTTATACTTACTCAGATCAGTTGGAAGGCTTGGAGTATTTACTGATTAGTTTACCTGAAGTTGATTTTCATGTTGCAGCACCAACGAATGTATCAGACTATTTAAGGAGTTTTGAACGATTTAAGAATTTTCAACTGTATGAGTATTGTCAATCACGAGAAGTTTCAGATCGCATTTTAGAAATGGCTGATTTCTACCTAGATATTAACCATTGGAATGAGGTTGATGATATTATCGGACGTGCTTTAGAAAGAGGAAAACCAATATTTGCCTTTGAAAATGTAGTTCATAGGAAAAATGAAGAGATACATGTATTCAGTTTGAAAGATGAAGATAAAATGGTTGCAACAATTCGTCATCAGTTAAAGGTAGATAGGAATGGAGAATAGATAATGCAGTATAATGTTGCTAAACAAAAAAAAGCCATAGTACTTGGGGCTGATGGCAATTATATGGATAAGGTGGAAACGACGATAAAGTCAGTCTGTAGTCATAATAGGGATATAAAATTTTATATCTTCAACAGTGATTTTCCTACAGAGTGGTTTCAATTGATGAATAAAAGACTATCTGTTTTAAATTCGGAGATTGTAAATATAAAAATTACAGATGATACAATCAATCATTTTAATCTTCCTACACCACATCTCAGTTCTGCAGCCTATCTTAGATATTTTATTCCTAATTTTGTTAATGAAAAGAGAGTTCTCTATCTTGATAGTGATATTGTGGTAACATCCTGTTTAACATTATTATTTGAAAAATCCTTAGATGGTTCTCCACTTGGAGCTGTTCCTGATTTACCCAATACTTATGATGGATTTAATTCAGGAGTTCTTGTTATTGATACGGATATGTGGCGTGAGGAGAATATTTCAAAAAAACTCATTGATTTGACCGTAGAACACCACGAACATGTTTATGGGGATCAAGAAATTTTAAATATGTTTTTTAAAGATAGATGGAAGCGATTTGATGTAACTTTTAACCTACAGGTTGGTGCCGATGCCCATCGATATTATATGGGAGATTATGATTGGTACGAATTATTTGAAGGTATTCCGTGTATTATTCACTATACTACAGAGAATAAACCGTGGAAACATTTTCGATTTAATCGTTTTCGAGATATCTGGTGGTTTTACTATGGTTTAAATTGGAATGATATTTTATTACGAACTCATGTTTTGAAAGAAACATTTGTAGAATTGATTTCACCACCATTGCAACATGCTAGTATTTTTACGAATACAGGAGATCTTGAGGGGATCAGTTATCTACTAGAAAAATTACCAGATGTCCAATTTCATATTGTAGCACCAACATATTTTTCGCCAAATATTATTGAATTACAAAGCTATTTAAATTGTTACATTTATCCATGTGCTGATCCTAAAATGAAGCAGGATATCATAGACAAAACAGATATTTGCTTAGATATTAATTATGGGCCAGCTATGGATCAGGTGTTACAGGAAATGGTTAGACGAGGAAAGACAATTTATTCATTTGATTGCACCAATCATTTTTTCAATGGGGAAAGCACAGTTTTTACAGTAAATGAAATAGATGAATTGATTAGAAAAATACAAAAACTAGGAGATAAGAATGCCTCAAAAAGTGATTGCTCTTGGAGCTGATGTCCATTACCTTGACAAGGTAGAAACCGTGATAAAGTCGGTTTCGGTTCATAACCACGATGTGAAATTTTATGTGTTTAATGATGATCTACCTAGTGAGTGGTTTTTATTGATGAGAAATCGTTTAAAGGTTATTGGTTCTGAGATTGTCAATGTTAAAAAGACAGAGCATAATCTCCATGATTTTCATTTACCTAATAATATTATATCCTATGCGGCATATTTTAGATATTTCATAGCAGACGAAGTGTCAGAAGATAGGGTTTTATACCTGGATTCGGACATGATTGTCCATGATAAACTGGATGACTTATTCTCCCTAGATTTACAGGGTTATGCAATTGCAGCCGTTCAAGATCATGATATGAATGGTTTGGTATCAACTTTTAACTCAGGTATGTTATTAATTGATATTAAAAAATGGCGGGAAAATAATTCGACAAAAAGATTATTGGAGTTGACTGCCCAACACCATGAACATGTTTATGGAGATCAAGGTATTCTTAACATGTATTTTGGTGATCAGTGGTTGCATTTGGATAAAGAGTATAATTTTATGGTTGGTTTAGATCAATTTTTACATTTAAATGGAAATAGCGAATGGTATAATTCTTCTTATTATGGTCATCGTGTTCCAAAGGTTATCCATTATACTACAGAATATAAACCTTGGACTCATTTGACCTTAACACGTTTTCGTAAGTTATGGTGGTTTTATTATGGATTGAATTGGAACGATGTATTGTTGAATGTAGATATTACTAAACGATCCTTTAATGAACTAGTAGGAGCTCCCTTGTACAATACTTGTATTTTTACAAATAGTGCAGCTATGGAATCATTGGTGTATCTCTTGTCTGAACTGCCAGAAGTACATTTTACTGTTTTGGCACATACAAATTTCGCTCCCTTCGTCGTTGATTTGCAATCTTATTTAAATTTGTCACTTTTCCCTAATTTTAATCGTTTTAATCTGAAGGAAACCTTGGATAAGATGGATTTTTACCTAGATATCAATCATGAAGGGGAGATTGCCAATATTATCGAAGAAGTTCATAAACGAAATAAGCCAATTTTTACTTTTGATAACACTAGTCATGATTCAAGTGGAAGAAGTCATATTTTTTCATCATCGGAACCGGAGAAGATGGTAGAAGCTATTAAAAAATATTGCGCACGATTAAGTAATTAAAAGGATTTATATGAAGGCAATTGTACTTGCTGGGGATAAACATTATCTTACCCCAATACTCACAACAATAAAGTCTATTTTGTATTATAATCAAAATGTTAAGATTTATATTCTACATCAGAATATCCCTAGCGATTGGTTCCATGAACTCAAGGTTCAAGTAGAAATGCTAGGAAGTATAGTAGAGGATATTTATATCGGTGATGTGATTAATCCTGAATGGAAAACACAAGCACACATCTCACCCATTGCTTACGCTCGATACTTAATTCCACGGTTGACTACAGAAGATAGAGTAGTCTATTTAGATAGTGACATCATTGTACATGGAGATTTGAGTCCGCTCTTTGACTTGGATTTGGGAGACTACTCTTTAGCGGCAGTAAGGGATGTTGATGGTAATGGATTTAATTCAGGGATGCTGGTCATTGATTGTCAAAAGTGGAGAGAAAAAGATGTTACTTCCTTGTTGTTTGATAAGACAGTGGAGTACATGTCTTACCTTAATCAGAATACTACAGAGGACTTCAATGGGGATCAAACCATTTTTAATTTAGTCTTCCAGAATCATTGGCTAGAGTTGGATAAGCATTTTAATCTTCAAGTTGGGCATGATGTCATCGCATTCTATAGTCATTGGGATTCACATTTTGAATTGGATCAAGAACCATTGATTATCCATTATACGACCTATAGAAAACCATGGTCCACACTGATGGGCTATCGCTATCGGGATTTATGGTGGGCTTTTCGAGACGTTAGTTTCGATCAAATTGCGGACCATTACGCAGGATGTTTTACTATCAAAAGAGTTTATGACCTTCACAATGTCAATCTATTTACATTTACAGATTCACAGGATGTTCTTTATATTGATGAACTAGCCCAAGCTTTGCCTGATGTTGGGTTCCATATTGGTGCCTATACAGACATGGGTGATATTCTTCTAGCTTTAGAAAAATATCCAAATGTGTACTTGTATCCTAGTATGGTAGGGGTGGTGATTGATGAAATGATTGAGAAGTCAGATGCCTATTTGGATATTCATACGGGAAGTCCTATGGAATTCATTGTCAATCGTTATATTAGTGCAAGCAGACCAGTATTGACTTTTGATATAACCAATAAAAACCAATTGGAAAAAACAGTAGTTTCCTCTCAATCTCCACAGTCAATGATAGAAACTATTGAAGAGTTAAAGAAAGATAAAATGGCCATGAGGGCAATTGTTTTAGGAGCTAATTACCAATATGCAGATAAGGTGCTAACTACAATCAAATCAATCTGCTGTCATAATCAAGGACTTCGTTTTTATCTGATTAACAGCGATTTTCCGACAGAATGGTTTTATAATCTCAATCGTAAGTTGAAGAAGCTAGACTGTGAAATTGTTAATGCCCGTGTCAATAGTTCTCATATAAGTCAATATAAGACCAATATTCACTATGCAACATTTTTACGTTATTTTATTTCGGATTTTGTTGAGGAAGATAAGGTCTTATATCTAGACTGTGATTTGGTTGTCACAAGAGACTTAAGTCCTCTGTTTGATTTCGACTTGGGAGACTATCCATTGGCGGCAGTCAAGGATCTGGGGGCTCAAGTATATTTTAATGAGCATGGCTTCAATGCAGGTGTTTTGTTAATCAATAATCGCCTTTGGAAACAAGAAGAGGTTCGCAAACAACTGATTGAAATGACCAATGAATTACATGACAAAGTTGCCCAAGATGATCAAAGTATTTTGAATATCTTATTTAAAGACCGCTGGTTAGCTTTAGACTTTAAATATAACTGTATTACCTTGCACACACATTTCTCGGATTATCGACCAGAGCTTGGAACTTATCCACCGATTATCCATTACCTGACGGAGAGAAAACCTTGGGGACTTTACGAGCGCTCCATTTATCGTGATGTTTGGTGGTATTATAATGCCCAAGATTGGTCGGATATGAGTCAGCCAACTCCTTGTCTTACCAAAAGTCAGGTGAGTCAATACACAGGAGTTCAACATTCAGCTTTTATTTATACATTCTCATGTGATTTGAAAAATATAGTATATTTAATTGAAAATTTGCCAAATATAAAGTTTTATATAGCTGCTCCTGTTACGGTGGCAGATAGTATTACAGCTTTGCTGGCGTATCCAAATGTTTCAGTTTTATCTGATATAGCAGGACAACCAGCTTTGGTTGATAGTATGATTGAAGGCTGTGATATCTTACTAGATATAAATGCTGATGTTGAAGTTGATGGCATTATTGGACGTTTTCAACAAGCAGGAAAACCAGTATTTGCTTTTGAAAGTGTAGCCCATGGTGAGCAAGGTCAGTTCCTCTATGACCAAGGGCGTCCTGAAGAGATGGTTCGATTTATTGAAGCCTACTGTCAAAATGGAGAGTTGCCTGTAAAAAAGCTGCAATCCTATCCAAAGGTACTGGATATCCAGCAGAGTCTTGATTATATATTGGAACACCATTCTTCCGTTATTCGTTATGGGGATGGAGAAATGGATATTATGATGGGCCATGGGATTCCTTATCAAGACTATGATGAGACATTGGCGGAACAGCTTAGAAGAATGATCCAACTAGAAAGCTCTCCTGAATTGCTGGTTTGTCTTTCTGATGTTTTTGAAGTTTTGGAACGCTACAATCCCGAAGCTGTCAACTTTTGGAAAAAGCATTTAGAAAATTATAAAGAAGCCTATCATAGATTGTGCACAGCACCTTTCTATGGTTCGACTTTTATATCTCGTCCTTATATAGACCTCAAAGATAAGTCTGCTTCGGTAGCTCACTTTGAAAAATTAAAGAAACTTTGGAATAAACGAGATATCTTAATTGTCGAAGGTGAAAACTCTCGTTCAGGAGTTGGAAATGATCTTTTTGACAATGCTCAGTCAGTTGAGCGTATTGTCTGCCCTTCTAGAAATGCCTATAGTAAAGTTCAGGACATTCAAGAAGCGATTGAAAAGCATGTGGCTGGTAAATTAGTATTCTTGATGCTTGGGCCTACAGCCAAGGTTTTAGCTTATCACTTAAGCAAAAAAGGCATACAAGCAATTGATCTAGGTCACATTGATTCCGAATATGAGTGGTTTAAGATGGGAGCAACTTCAAAAGTGAAATTCTCACATAAGCATACCGCAGAGCATAATTTTGATCAAGAAATTCAACTGCTTGATGATGAAGTTTATAATGCACAAGTTGTTGTAAGGATTTAAACAAGAAAATGAAAATTAACATTACAAATATTTATGGCATGTCTGGTCAAAGTACAGCCCTAATCGCCCAGAATGAAACCGTTAAAATTGCAAGAAAGTTAGACTTTCACGAACTTGGCTTTTACTTTTACGATATTTATAGTGATAGTCAAGGTGAGTTGAATAGCCGTTTAGATGGTGTTTTAGCTAAGCTCGGTTATGGAGATATCGTCGTCTATCAATCTCCCACATGGAATGGCAGGGAGTATGATCAGGCCTTTATCAGAAAATGTAAGATTTTAAATGCTAAAATAATCACCTTTATACATGACGTACCCCCACTTATGTTTCCATCCAATTATTACTTGATGCCGGAGTATATTGAAATGTATAACCAATCGGATTTAGTAGTTGTTCCGTCAGAAAAAATGAAGGAACGTCTGATTAAGGAAGGGTTGACAGTTCAAAAAATTATTATCCAAGGAATGTGGGATCATGTTCATGACTATCCTTTGAGACGACCAGATTTTCAGAAAAAACTATATTTTGCGGGTAGTGTGGAGCGCTTTGAACACTTATCTAACTGGGCTTATTCAATTCCTCTCGATATTTTTTCCGAGTCTAATCAAGAGAATCTTAACCCAAGAGTTTCATTTAAAGGTTGGAAAACAGATACAGAGTTGCTTCTTGCTTTGTCAGAGGGAGGCTTTGGCTTAGTATGGGGAACCAGTGAAAATCCAACTGATGAGGAAGATTACTATCGATTGAATATCTCTCATAAAGTTAGTACTTATCTTGCTGCAGGGATTCCAGTAGTAGTGCCATCCTATCTCTCAAATGCTAGTTTCATACAAGAAAAAGGCTTAGGTTATGTAGTGAACAGTTTGGAAGAAGCAAATCGTCTTGTAGAGTACACGACAGCAGAAGCTTATCAACACATGGTTGAAAATGTATATAAAGTTAGTTATATCTTAAAAGAAGGATACTTTACAAAGAAATTATTGATTGCTGCAGTGATGCAGGTTTTAGATATCTAGAATAGGGTAGTTATGAATACCCCTCATCCATTAGGATGAGGGAATGACAGTAGTGGCAAACAGTCAATTTATAGATTTAGCTATATTCATCAGAATATTTCATCACTCGAATAAGGTAGGAGAAAAAAATTGAAGATAAAATTGACATCAGTCGTCGTGAAACGTGTTATGTGGACGATTTCTTTCTTGTTTATTTATGTTCTAGGAAGTAGATTGACTCTTCCGTTTATAAACGTTAATGATGCAAATTTTTTGGGTGGAACTGTAGCTTTTTTAGCTTTTTCTACTGCTATAACAGGTGGCAATCTTCAAAGCATCTCCCTATTTTCAGTCGGACTGTCTCCATGGATGTCGGCTATGATTTTATGGCAAATGTTTAGTATGTCTAAGAAGCTTGGTTTTGGTAGCTTACCACTTGAAGTTCAAGAACGAAGAAAAATGATATTAACATTTGTCATAGCTTTAATCCAGGCATTAGCCATTACCATAAATCTCCCTATTCAGTCGGGGGAGCATTATGGAATGGTCTTGATTTTGAATGTTCTGCTCTTGATTGCGGGCACTTTTTTCTTGGTCTGGTTATCGGATCTCAATTCTCAGTTTGGTGTCGGGGGTTCTATAGTTATCTTGATGTCCAGTATGGTAGCTAGTATGCCACAAAACATAGTCAAGAGTATAAAAGAATTACAGGTTAGTTTTTTATTTGTTGTACTATTACTTATGTTTTCTCTAGTTTTTCTATATACTGCTGTCATCATGCAGAGGGCACGCTATCGTATTTTAGTGAATAAGATTATGATTCACAATCGTTTTAAACGCTATTCTTATTTTGATATTCAGTTAAATCCTGCGGGAGGGATGCCTTTTATGTATGCCATGTCCTTGGTATCAATTCCGCAGTATGTTCTAATGTTACTCCAGATTATTTTTCCAAATGTTTCTTGGATACAGAACTGGATGGGCCAATTTGCAATTGGACGACCAATATGGCTATGTACATATATTCTGATATTGTTTGCATTGGGACTTGCTTTTTCTTTTGTCAATATGAGTGGAGAGGAAATAGCTGAAAAGATGAAAAAATCTGGAGAGTATATCTATAACATCTATCCAGGAGAAGCGACAAGTCGCTATATCAATTGGTTAATTTTGCGTTTTGCAATCATTGGTTCTACTTATACAGTTATTATGGCTGGCTTGCCAATGTTGATGGTTATATATGATCCGCGCTATATGCAACTAACGATGCTTTCAGGGTTATTCTTGATTTTTAACGGAATGGTGTTTAATATCAAAGAAGAGATTCATGCCTTGACGTTGAATGAGAACTATAGACCACTCTTAGAAATCAATTCATAATTGAGAGGAGAATATATGTATTATTTCATTCCTTTTTTGGAGCGTGACAATCAATCTTGGCAGACAAATATTGTGCCCTGGTATAGGACTCCTTATCGCTTAGAATTTGATGATATCTTGCACCAAATTCGGATTTTTAAACGCCAAGAATTAGAATCTAAAATGCTATGGTTGACTTATCATCCCCACCTGCGCTATTTGTTACACAGACAAGATTTATTGGAGTCTGATGTTTTCTCTGTTTTTGATGCTATTCAAAATATTGCAAATGAGGAGATGCACCCCTTGCAACTGAAAGATTTAACATGGGATAAAGATTGTGACTTTATCTATACTCCCTTTGTAATTGCAGTTAAACAGCAAGGGGCGCTTTATGCTGAAGTTGAATATGGCTCAGAAGGTTTTATCAGCTATATTACTTATTTTAAAGATAATAAAATTGATTTTATTTGCTATTTTGATGATCGTGGCTTTTTATCTAGCCTTATAGAGTATGAGGATCAAAAACCAGTCAACCGTTATTATTACAATGCAAAAGGACAGTGGCAATTGAGGGAGAATTTGCAAGGGGGACAGCCAATTGTAAAGGTAAACCCAGCAGTAAGCTACCGTTTTGAAAAATTAACTTATGAGAGTATAGATGAAGTTATTTGGGAATTCTTAACAACATTTTTAAATCAAGACTATCAAGTTGGAGATTCATTTGTTTTGGCAGCTCATACCAGATTTCAAAATCAATTGTTAGAAAGATTGCCAGAAGAAGCTCCCAAAATTATAAGTTTCTTTATTGAAAGAAATCAAGCAGATGATTTACAAGTTCATCGTCAGGCAATAGAACAGTCTAGATTGTTGATTAGTGATAGGAAAGATTTTCTTGAACGATTGCAAGAGACTTATCCTCAATTTATTTCTAAAATGCATCATTTACCATCTTTTGATACGCGCTTGAAGTTAGGTATTAGTCAACGATTAAAGGAATCAAAAATTTATGTCCAAATGGATATACAGATGCAACAAGATCCACAGATCTTGTATGAAATCTTATACTTCGTCTCGAAAAATCCTTTGACTGAGGTTGTTTTTTCAGTATTTAATGCAGAAGGATATCAAATTGAAGCTTTACAGAAGCAGATCGATTCGCTCATTATGGAGCGTCTCAATCTGAAGGAACTGTTAAAGGATTCCGTGGTATCTGATGCAGAAAATACATTAGAAGAAAATACCAGAGATTATTATCGCTTTAAGATTATCAATCTAAATGATGAGATGGGCTTAATTCGAGAATTGGAGTACACTCGTTTAATTGTTGATTTAAATCCAGTCGCAAATATTTATACTCAGATTGCAGGAATTAGTGCAGGAATTCCTCAAATCAACCTACAAGAGTCAGAATATGTTACTCACTTACAAAATGGGTATATCCTGTCGGATTTATCAGAATTTAGTAAAGCTGGACACTACTTTTTAGATACCTTGGAACATTGGAATCAAGCCTTAATTTACTCAATCGATAAGATTCGACAAAATACAGGTGAACAATTTGTAGACAAGTGGGAAAAATGGTTAGAGGAGGCAAAGGGTGAGCAATAAATTACAGATTTTGCAGATAGGTAGCAGAAACTGGCGTCATTATTATGAGATTCCTGAGAATATGGACTGGCATTTCTTTTGGCCAAAATCAACGACTGCAATAAGGAAGGTCATGAAAATGGAGGGATTAAAAACTTTTTCAGCTATTTTGGTTGAAAATCCTGAACATTTATCGGATTTGATTCCTTTGATGAAAAAGGTCACTCCTTATACTATTTTCTACCCAGATACAGCTGAGCCACAATCAAAAGATGTTCAAAATTTCTTGAAAAGAACCTGTGCTCAAGCAACAGATTTTTCAAAACCAGCAGAACTTTTACGTCTACTATCTAAGGCCTTGTTTAGAGGGCAGTATGGAGACAAGTTGGCCCCGATTGATATGCTTGTTAATCCTGCTTTTGCGGGGGAGGTTCGTTATAATGGTTATGAACATCTAGAACTCTTAGGAAAGTATGGTGAAGACTTCCGTCCCTTAATTAGCTGGAAATATAATATTCGAGCAAGCGAGTTTAACCCAGTAGAACTCTGGCTAGAATATGAGAAAGATTGGACTTGTGATATTCGCCTTGTTGTTCGGAATATACAAGATGGGTCCACTGCTAGTTTTGTTAAAGAACGAGTTTTTACAGTTGAGGATATGGAGACCGCCCTTGTATTGGACGATGATTTTTCCTCATTTATCAGTATTTCTCTAGAAGCGCGAGGAGCAGGACGTCTGAGAATCGGAGCTCTTCACCAGCGTTTAACACGCTACCAATTTGGCAAGTATGTTCTAGGTGGAGGCATTATACATAATAAAAAGCGTGAGGAACTTAATTACTTTTTCTATCCAGGAGACTTTAAACCGCCTTTGAATATCTACTTTTCTGGTTATCGACGAGCGGAAGGATTTGAGGGGTTTGGGATGATGAGATTTCTTGGTGCACCCTTCCTTCTTTTTCAAGATCCGAGAATAGATGGGGGAGCCTTTTACTTGGGTGATGACTACCTTGAAAATGGCGTTCGAAATGTGATTCAAGAATATCTTGATTTATTAGGATTCTCAAATAAGGAATTAATTTTCTCGGGTATATCTATGGGGACCTATGGTGCTATGTATTACAGTTCTTTCTTTGAACCTAGGGCTGTTATTGTTTCAAAACCCTTGACCAATCTTGGATTGATAGCAGAAAGAGGCAGACTTGAAGCGCCTGGGCTTTTCCCTACCGCCTTTGACATTTTACGTCACCATTCTAAAGGAGATGCTAGTTTAGCTGCCATGAGATTCTTAGATGACCGTTTTTGGGTTCCTTTTAAACAGGCGGATTTTAGTCAAACAATTTTTGGACTCTCTTATATGAAAGAGGAAGACTATGACCCGCGTGCTTATGATGATTTAGTAGAGACACTCTATCATTCTGGTGCTCGTATCATGTCAAAAGGGACTTCAGGTCGACATAACGATGATAATGACACAACTATAACTTGGTTCATGAATTTTTATAAAATGATATTAGAGAAAAATTTTGGGAGAAAGTTTTGATGGTTATCAAAAGGACTAGAGAGATTTATTGGGGAGAATTTAAAGGGGCCAGTTTAGGAGATTTGAAAGAGAATAGTTTTTTATATGGTTCAGTTGTTATTTATCATTCGCGAAATCATGTTTATTTTGAAAATGGTATGGTGAATTCTGGTACTATGATTCATGAGTGGACCTCAAGTTTTAATTTTCAAGGAAATCGTTTAACTCCAACCTTGCCTCTTTTAAAAAAGGGGCATCGTTATCGTTTGGTTAGTCAAATGACTGTTCAGCCCCAAAAAGGTTTGTATTTTAGACTCATTTTTATGGATCGTTATGATAAGCAGATTGGTCAAGTGATTGAAAAGAATTTTGATTTCACCTTTATCTATCCAGAAGAAGCCTATCATTATAAAGTCCAACTGTTGAGCGCAGGATTACAATCAGTTGACTTTCATTCATTTTCAATAGAAGAGGACTATTCTAAACAAGATGTGGAATAATAGACAGTTGAGCAAGGTGAAAAAAATCTTGCATCAAATTAATCTAAAAAAAGAAGAGATGGCCTCGCTAACAGATGCTGAATTGGCAGGTAAAACTCAAGAATTTAAAGAGAGGTTGGCTACTGGAGAAACCTTAGATGATCTTTTAGTGGAAGCTTTTGCAGTTGTACGTGAAGCTGATAAACGGATACTAGGAATGTTTCCCTATGATGTACAGGTCATGGGTGGGATTGTTATCCATCAAGGGAACGTTGCGGAGATGAATACAGGTGAGGGGAAAACCCTGACTGCTACGATGCCAATCTATCTCAATGCTTTATCAGGTCAAGGTGTAATGCTGGTGACTACTAACGACTATCTTGCTAAGCGTGATGCAGAGGAGATGGGTCGAGTCTATGAGTTCTTAGGTTTGACAATTCGTATCCCATTTTCTGAAGACGATGAGGAAGAGTTAACGTCCGAAGATAAGAGAGAAATTTATAGTGCGGATATTATCTATACTACTAACAGTGGTCTTGGTTTTGACTATTTGATTGATAATTTAGCATCAAGTGAAGACAAAAAGTACATGGCAGAATTTAACTTTGTTATTGTAGATGAGGTAGATTCAGTTTTGTTAGATAGCGCTCAAACTCCCTTAGTTATTTCAGGTTCACCTAGGGTACAATCCAATTTTTATGGAATTATTGACACCTTGATGACAACTTTAATAGAGGGAAAAGACTATATTTTTAAAGAAGAGAAAAAAGAAGTATGGCTTACTACTATTGGTGCTAGAACTGCGGAGAGCTTTCTTGGAATTGATAACCTATATTCTGAAGAACATAGTGTACTAGCCAGACATTTGACCTTTGCTTTACGAGCTCATACCCTATTTAAAAGGGATAAAGACTATATTATTCGGAAGGGTGAGAAAGATGACGAACTGGTTCTAGTGGATCAAAGTACAGGTCGTTTATTAGAAATGACCAAGCTTCAAGGAGGTTTGCATCAAGCTATTGAGGCAAAGGAGCAGGTTCCTCTATCTGAAGAAACTAGGGCAATGGCTTCTATAACATATCAAAGTTTATTTAAGAAATTTAAAAAGATTTCTGGTATGACTGGTACTGGAAAAGTTGCAGAGAAGGAATTTTTAGAAACCTATGGTATGTCAGTTGTGAAAATTCCAACTAACCGAAAGAACCAGCGAATTGATTATCCGGATAATCTCTATGTTACGTTACCTGAAAAAGTTTATGCCTCGCTTGATGAGATTAAGTATTACCATAAAAAAGGGAACCCTTTATTGATTTTTGTGGGTTCGGTTGAGATGTCGGAACTTTATTCTTCTCTCTTACTGCGAGAAGGAATTGCTCATAATGTTTTGAATGCTCATAATGTAGCTCGTGAAGCGCAGATGATTGCAGAGTCTGGTCGCATGGGAGCTGTGACAGTTGCGACTTCAATGGCTGGTCGAGGTACAGATATTAAACTTGGACCTGGAGTTGCGGAGCTTGGAGGCTTAGTGGTTATTGGTACGGAGCGCATGGAAAGTAAGCGAGTTGACTTACAGATTCGAGGGCGTTCGGGACGACAGGGAGATCCGGGCTTATCGAAATTTTTTGTATCACTGGAAGATGATGTGATTAAAAAGTTTGGTCCTTCTTGGGTCCATAAGATGTATAAGGACTATACAGTGAACAAACATATAAGTCCTGAGCTCCTAGAAGGAAGACGCTATCGAAAATTAGTGGAAAAAGCGCAAAAAGCAAGCGATAGCGCCGCTAGATCAGCGAGAAGTCAAACCTTAGAATATGCTGAGAGTATGAATATCCAAAGAGAGATGGTCTATAGTCAAAGAAATCGCTTGATTGATGGGACTGAGGATCTAGATGGTTTTGTTGTAGATGTACTAGATGAGTTCATAAAAAAGAGTTTGTCAAACGAACAATTTGAAAGCAAAGAGGAATTGTATCACTTTATCGTAAAAAATATCAGTTTTCTTTATCATGCAGTTCCTCAAGAGTTGGATATGACGGATAAGGATGCCATTAAACGAGTTTTGGAGACAACAGTCCAAAAAACTTTACAAGAGAAACGAACACTTCTGGAAATTCATGACTTCTTTTCAGATTTTCAGCGTTTGGCCTTGCTAAAGGCTATTGATGATAATTGGGTTGAACAAGTAGACTATCTTCAACAATTAACTTTTGCGATTGGCGGGCAATCAGCTGCTCAAAAGAATCCTATTGTCGAATATTATCAAGAAGCTTATCATGGATTTGAAGAGATGAAAAGGCAAGTCAAAAAGGATATGGTTCGAAACCTTCTATTGAGCAGAGTAGACATTTCTCCAAAAGGTGAAATCGTGACTCATTTTCCATAAGAGGAGAAAATATGACAATTTACAATATAAATTTAGGAATTGGTTGGGCTAGTAGCGGTGTGGAATACGCTCAAGCCTATCGTGCCGGTATTTTTCGAAGTTTGAATTTACCATCTAAATTTATCTTTACAGATATGATTTTAGCTGATAATATTCAGCATCTGACAGCCAATATTGGTTTTGATGACGAACAAGTTATCTGGCTTTATAATCATTTCACAGATATCAAGATTGCACCCACTAGTGTGACAGTTGCTGATCTCTTAGCTACTTTTGACGGTGTTGAAAGTCATCGAGAAAAGAATGGCAAGATTTTGCGTGTCTTCTTTTCTGACCAAGATAAGTTTGTCACTTGTTATTTGGTGGATGAAAACAAGGACTTGGTTCAACATGCTGAGTATGTTTTTAAAGGAAAACTGATTCGTAAGGACTACTTTTCTTATACGCGTTATTGTAGCGAATACTTTGCTCCCAAGGACAATGTTGCAGTCCTATACCAAAGAACTTTCTATAATGAAGACGGAACTCCAGCCTATGATATCTTGATGAATCAAGGGAAGGAAGAAGTTTATCGTTTCGAGGACAAGATTTTCTATGGGAAGCAAGCCTTTATGCGTGCCTTTATGAAATCCTTGAATTTGAACAAGTCTGATTTGGTCATTCTTGATAGAGAGACAGGCATTGGACAGGTTGTTTTTGAGGAAGCACAAGCGGCTCATCTGGCGGTAGTTGTCCACGCGGAGCATTATAGTGAAAATGCTACAAACGAGGACTATATCCTTTGGAATAACTACTATGATTACCAGTTTACCAATGCAGATAAGGTTGATTTCTTTATCGTATCCACTGATAGACAAAATGAAGTGTTGCAAGAGCAATTTGCCAAATACACCCAGCATCGTCCAAAGATTGTTACCATTCCTGTAGGAAGTATTGATGAATTAACTGAGTCGAGTCAGGGACGTAAGTCCTTTTCATTGATTACGGCTTCACGTCTTGCTAAAGAAAAACACATTGACTGGTTGGTCAAGGCTGTGATTGAGGCTCGTAAGGAAATACCTGAATTAACCTTTGATATTTATGGTAGTGGTGGAGAAGATTCTCTGCTTAGAGACATTATTGCAAGTCATCAGGCTGAGGATTATATCAAGCTTAAGGGGCATGCGGAACTTTCACAGATTTATAGCCAGTATGAGGTCTATTTGACGGCTTCTACCAGTGAAGGATTCGGTTTGACCTTGATGGAAGCTATTGGTTCTGGTCTCCCTCTCATCGGTTTTGATGTGCCTTATGGCAATCAGACCTTTATAGAAGATGGGAAAAATGGTTATTTGATTCCAAGTTCATCAGACCATGTAGAAGACCAAATCAAGCAAGCTTACGCAGCTAAGATTTGCCAACTGTATCAAGAAAATCGTTTGGCGGATATGCGTGCCCATTCTTATCATATTGCAGAAGGCTTCTTAACCGAAGAAATTTTAGAAAAGTGGAAGAAAACAGTAGAGGAGGTGCTCCATGATTGAACTTTATGATCGTTATAGTCAGGAAAGTCGAGATTTACATGAAAGTCTAGTCGCTACTGGTCTTTCTCAACTTGGAGTGGTCATCGATGCAGACGGTTTTCTGCCTGATGGTCTGGTCTCTCCTTTTACCTATTATCTAGGTTACGAGGATGGAAAACCTCTTTATTTTAATCAAGTTCCTGTTCCAGCTTTTTGGGAAATTTCAGGAAATAATCAGTCTGCTCATATTGAAGATATGACACAGGAGAGGGCTATCATTCATTATGCAGATGGTTTGCAGGCTCGCTTGGTTAAACAGGTAGATTGGAAAGATCTAGAAGGTCGAGTACGTCAGGTTGACCACTATAATCGCTTTGGAGCTTGCTTTGCTACAACGACCTATAGTGCAGATGGTGAGCCGATTATGACGGTTTACCAAGATGTCAATGGTCAACAAGTTTTACTTGAAAACCATGTGACGGGTGATATCTTATTGACTTTGCCTGGTCAGTCCATGCGTTACTTTGCAAATAAGGTTGAATTTATCACCTTCTTTTTGCAAGATTTGGAAATAGATACAAGTCAGCTTATCTTTAATACTCTAGCGACTCCTTTCTTGGTTTCCTTCCATCATCCAGATAAATCTGGCTCAGATGTTTTGGTTTGGCAGGAACCTCTCTATGATGACATTCCAGGCAATATGCAGTTGATTTTGGAAAGCGCTGATGTGCGTACTAAGAAAATCATCATTCCCAATAAGGCAACTTATGAGCGCGCTTTAGAATTGACTGACGAGAAATACCATGATCAGTTTGTGCATTTGGGTTACCATTACCAGTTCAAACGTGATAATTTCCTAAGGCGAGATGTCTTAATCTTGACCAATTCCGATCAAATTGAGCAAGTAGAAGCAATCGTAGAAGCCTTGCCTGATGTTACTTTCCGCATCGCAGCGGTGACAGAGATGTCTTCTAAGTTATTAGACATGCTTCGCTATCCTAATGTGGTCCTTTATCAGAACGCTAGTCCACAGAAGATTCAGGAACTGTATCAGTTGTCTGATATTTATTTGGATATAAACCACAGCAATGAGTTATTGCATGCAGTGCGTCAAGCCTTTGAACACAATCTCTTGATTCTTGGATTTCATCAGACAGTGCACAATAGACTTTATATCGCTCCGGATCATCTATTTGAAAGTAGTGAAGTTGCTCCTTTGGTTGAGACAATTAAGTTGGCTCTTTCAGATGTTGATCAAATGCGTCAGGCACTTGGAAAGCAAGGCCAACATGCCAACTATGTTGATTTGGTACGATATCAGGAAACCATGCAAACTGTTTTAGGAGGTTAACATGTCAGATGAAGATTTATTTTACAAAGACGTTGAAGGTCGCATGGAAGAGTTGAAGCAAAGACCGATTAAGAAGGAAAAAGAAACCCGAGGGGAAAAGATTAGTAAAACTTTTTCACTCTTACTGGGCTTGATGATTCTGATTGGTTTGCTCTTTACTTTGCTGGGGATTTTGAGGTAGACCTATGATTGAAATACTGATTGTTTTAGCTATTGTCCTATCTCTTGCTTTGATTGTATTGGTGACCATACAACCCCGTCAAAATCAATTATTCTCTATGGACGCGACTAGTAATATTGGTAAACCAAGCTACTGGCAGAGTAACACCTTGGTCAAGGTTCTTACTTTATTGGTGAGTTTGGCCTTATTTGTTCTACTATTAACCTTTATGGTGATAACTTACAAATAAAAGAAAACTTCAGATATTCACCTTTTGTGATTGGTCTGAAGTTTTCTTTTTTGGCTCTTTGTCAACTGTAGTGGGTTGAAGAAAAGCTAAGCTCGAGAAAGGACAAATTTCGTCCTTTCTTTTTTGATGTTTAGAGCGATAAAAATCCTTTTTTTGAAGTTTTTAAAGTCTCGAAATCCAAAGGCATTGCGCTTGATAAGTTTGATGAGATTATTGGTCGCTTCTAATTTGGCATTTGAATAGTGTAGTTGAAGGGCATTGACAATTTTCTCTTTGTCCTTTAGAAAGGTTTTAAAGACAGTCTGAAAAAGAGGATGAACCTGCTTTATATTGTCCTCAATCAGTCCGAAAAATTTGTCAGGCTTCTTGTCCTGAAAGTGAAAAAGCAGGAGCTGGTAGAGATGATAGTGGTGTTTCAAGTCTTCTGAATAGTTCAAAAGCTTGTCTAGAATCTCTTTATTGGTCAAGTGCATACGAAAAGTAGGACGATAAAAACGTTTATCGCTAAGTTTACGACTATCCTGTTGGATGAGTTTCCAGTAGCGTTTGATAGCCTTGTATTCATGAGATTTTCGTTCAAACTGATTCATGATTTGGACACGCACACGACTCATAGCACGGCTTAGATGTTGTACAATATGGAAACGATCTAGAACGATTTTAGCACACGGAAAAAGTTTTCTAGCTAAGTCATAGTAGGGACTAAACATATCCATAGTAATGATTTTCACCTGACAACGAACGGCTCTATCGTATCGAAGAAAGTGATTTCGGATGACAGCTTGTGTTCGTTCCTCAAGAACAGTGATGATATTAAGATTATCAAAATCTTGCGCAATGAAACTCATCTTTCCCTTTGTAAAGGTATACTCGTCCCAGGACATAATCTGTGGAAGGCGAGAAAAATCATGCTTAAAGTGAAAGTCATTGAGCTTGCGAATAACAGTTGAAGTTGAAATGGACAGCTGATGAGCAATATCGGTCAAAGAAGTCTTTTCAATCAGCTTTTGAGCAATTTTTTGATTAATGATACGAGGGATTTGATGATTCTTCTTGACGAGGGAGGTCTCGGAGACCGCTATTTTCGAGCACTTATAGCAGTTAAAACGGCGTTTTTTAAGGAGAATTCTAGTAGGCATACCAGTTGTTTCGAGGTAAGGAATTTTAGAAGTCTTTTGAAAGTCATATTTCTTCATTTGACTTCCACAATCAGGACAAGATGGGGTATCGTAGTCCAATTTAGCAATGATTTCTTTATGTGTGTCCCTATTAATAACATCCATAATTTGGATATTGGGTCTTTAATGTCTAGTAATTTTGTGATAAAATGTAATTGTTCCATATGAATTTTTCTAATGATAGTTTGGTCGCTTTTCATTATAGATGATATGGGACTTTTTTTCTACAACAAAATAGGCTCCATAATATCCATAGGGGATTTACCCACTACAAATATTATAGAGCCAAAAAAGCTAGAGCTTTCCAATTGCGGAACTCTAGCTTTTTAATTTTGAGTCGTTCTCTTATTGTATTTGAGGAGGTTATTGGCCATAAGTACCAATCCCATGTCAATTCTCACTTGACGCTTCCCTCTCAGATTACATCTCTTGTAACCCAAACAAGCCTTTATCTGCCTAAAGATAGGTTCCACATCAATCTTGCGTTGAGCAAAAATCTGTCTACCTTCGGGAGATAAAAGCGTCTGACATTCTTTAGCTTTCAAGTTTTGATAGCGTTCGTTCATATACAGTCCCTTTTGAGGGGCTGATTCAGGTTCATCAGCGTAGTAAACCTTGATTTCCTGTTGAAAGTCCGTCTGTGTTTTCTGATGTTTGATATGGTGAAAACGATAGCACCAGCCATCAGGATGTGTGTAGCTATCCTCCTTGTCATCATAGTGCCAATTCGCTAAGTTTCTATCCGACTGTTTATACCCTCTCTTCTGTTCCTTGTCAAACATGGCATATTTAATCAGATGGTTCACCCCCTTTTCATCTAAACGAAGGAGGTTCTCTTCACTTCCATATCCAGCATCTGCGACAACTGTCTTCAAGTCATGCGGATAGGTTTCAAGTAAGGGTAGAGGAGTCTTGGTATCTGTCGGATTTGAGAAGACATCATAGTGAAGAACAAATTGGTTTTCAGTAGCGATTTGAAGATTATAAGCAGCCTTGAGTTGGCCATTTTTCATATAATCTTCTTTCATTCGCATAAAAGTGTCATCTGGATCGGTTTTGAAAAAACTGTTGAGCCCTTCAAATGTTTCTTGATACTTCTCATACTTTTCAGCATGTACTGAAAAATCCTCCTTGACTTTACGCAAGACTTTCTTGAGTTTACGACGCTGGGTTTTACGTTCATCTTTCCCTTTAACGGGTGTCTCCTCAATGTCCTGGTTAAATTTTTCCAATTCTCCTTCAAGGACATTGAGGTCAATACCGCCTATCGCTGGTTTCTGGATTTGAGCTTAAACGATAAGGTTCCTCATTTTACCACTTATGGCAAAAATTACAATCGTCGTTTTCAAGATAAGGAAGTAATAGAGGAAATTTTTCATTATGTTCTATCCATTGTATGGGGGCAAGGTTTGATTGACCCGACTGAGATTTTTATTGATGGGACTCATATCAAGGCCGCAGCTAATAACCACAAATATACTCATCAAGTTCTAGACAAGCAAGCTAAGTTTATGAGTAAGCAACTGGAAGTTGAGATTGACTTAGATCGGAAAAAGCACGGAAAAAAGTCGCTCGAGCCCGCAAAAGAAAGCGAGGCTGAGCCGAAGAAGACTTCTACTACAGACCCTGAAAGTGGTTGGTTTCACAAGGGAGAGCATAAGGAAGTGTTCGCCTACAATGCCCAAGTAGGGTGCGATAAGCATGGATGGGCACTAGCTTATAGTATCGGTGCTGGCAATGTGCATGACAGTCAGGCTTTTCTTGCACTTTTTGAACAGTTGGAGAGATTCCAATCTGACTACCTCATCGCCGATGCTGGCTATAAGACTCCAAGTATTGCAAAATTCCTCCTTGACCAAAATATTACACCTGTATTCCCTTATACTCGCCCTCGTGGAAAGAAAGGAAAACTTAGCCCTAAGGACTTTATCTATGATGAATACTATGACTGTTACCTTTGCCCTGAAAATCAAGTGTTAGTCTACTCTACAACAAATCGCGATGGCTATCGTAAATATAAAAGTGATCCTAAGATTTGCCCAATTTGTCCTCTGTTATCCAGTTTCACAGAAAGTAAAAAGAAACAGTAAGTCGTTACTAGCCATATTTGGAGGGATTATTTAGAAATTTGTGAGGAGATTCGGCATCAAAAGGGAAGTAAGGAACTTTACCAGAAACGTAAAGAATGAACTGCACCCCAAAAGTTAGACAGAAAAAATCTAACTTTTGAACTGCACCCCAAAAGTTAGACAGAAAAAAATCTAACTTTTGGGGTGTTTTTACTATGAAATTAACTTATGGTGATAAAGTTCAGATCTATGAATTTAGAAAGCAAGGTCAAAGATTCAAACAGCTTTCGAAAAGATTTGGTGTGGATGTTTCTGGTCTAAAATACATGGTGACATTGATTGACCGTTATGGAATAGAAATCGTCAAAAAAGGGAAGAATCGTTACTATTCCCCAGAATTAAAACAAGAAATAATCGATAAAGTTCTGCTGGAAGGTCGTTCACAAAGAAGTGTAGCTTTGGATTATGCTTTGCCTGATCGTTCGCTGTTGAAAAATTGGCTGGCGCAATACAAGAAAAACGGGTATACTATTGTTGAGAAAACAAGAGGGAGACCAGCTAAAATGGGACGTAAACGAAAGAAAACTTGGGAAGAAATGACAGAATTAGAGCGACTTCAGGAGGAGAATGAACGTCTACGTACCGAGGTGGCCTACCTAAAAAAGTTAAAAGAGTTAGAGGAAAGGGACGAAGCCTTAGAGCGAGAAAGGCAGAGACAGTTAGAGAAATGGCTTCAGGAGGATTTCGACTAGATTTACTTCTTGAAGTGGCTCGTTTACCTCGCTCAACTTACTACTATCAGTTGAAGGAACTAGATGGACTTGACAAAGATAAAGAGCTTAAAACCGAAATTCAGGCCATTTATAATGACCATAAAGGAAATTATGGCTATCGTAGAGTTACTCTTGAACTAAGAAATCGCGGTTTTGTGGTGAATCATAAAAAGGTCCAACGTCTGATGAAAGTCCTTGGTTTAACAGCTCGAATTCGTCGGAAACGAAAGTATTCTTCCTATCGAGGAGAGATTGGCAAGAAAGCAGAGAATCTCATTCAACGTCAGTTTGAAGCATCAAGGCCAATGGAAAAGTGCTATACCGATGTGACAGAATTTGCCATTCCAAATAGCACACAGAAACTCTATTTATCGCCTGTTTTAGATGGCTTTAATAGCGAAATTATCGCCTATAACCTTTCAACTTCACCAAACTTAGAACAAGTGAAAGCTATGTTAAACCAGGCCTTTACAGAGAAACACTACGAGCATACCATTCTCCATAGCGATCAAGGCTGGCAATACCAACACGATTCTTATCATCGATTCCTAGAGAGTAAGGGAATTCAAGCATCCATGTCACGCAAGGGCAACAGCCCAGACAATGGTATGATGGAGTCCTTCTTTGGCATTTTGAAATCGGAAATGTTTTATGGTTACGAGAAGCACTTTAGGTCTTTAGAAGACCTTGAACAAGCTATTGTAGACTATATTGATTACTACAACAATAAACGAATCAAAGTCAAACTAAAAGGACTTAGCCCTGTGCAATACAGAACTAAATCCTTTCAATAATTATTTGTCCAACTTTGTGGGGTCAGTACATTTTGGGGTGTTTTTATTATGAAATTAACTTATGATGATAAAGTTCAGATCTATGAACTTAGAAAACAAGGATATAGCTTAGAGAAGCTTTCAAATAAATTTGGGATAAATAATTCTAATATTAGGTACATGATTAAATTGATTGATTGTTACGGAATAGAGTTCGTCAAAAAAGGAAAAAATCGTTACTATTCTCCTGATTTAAAACAAGAAATGATTCATAAAGTCATACATGAAGGCTGGACTAAAGATAGAGTTTCTCTTGAATATGGCCTCCCAAGTCGTACGATACTTCTTAATTGGCTAGCACAATACAAGAAAAACGGGTATACTATTGTTGAGAAAACAAGAGGGAGAGTACCTAAAATGGGACGTAAGCCAAAAAAGAGACCTGAAGAGAGGACAGAATTAGAACGTCTTCAAGCAGAAAATGAGTACCTGAGAGAGCGGAGAATGCAATCCTAAAAAAGTTGAGAGAACTCCGATTGAAGGAGGAAAAAGAGAAAGAAGAAAGACAGAAATTGTTCAAGAATTAATGACTGAGTTTTCGTTAGATATTCTTCTAAAAGCCATTAAACTAGCTCGTTCGACCTACTACTATCACTTGAAACAGCTAGAGAAACCAGATAAGGACCAAGAGCTTAAAGCTGAAATTCAATCCATTTTTATCGAACACAAGGGAAATTATGGTTATCGTCGGATTCATTTAGAACTAAGAAATCGTGGTTATCTGGTAAATCATAAAAGAGTTCAACGCTTGATGAAAGTACTCAATTTACAAGCTAAAATGCGACAGAAACGAAAATATTCTTCTCATAAAGGAGACGTTGGTAAGAAGGCAGAGAATCTCATTCAACGTCAATTTGAAGGCTCTAAAACAATGGAAAAGTGCTACACAGATGTGACAGAATTTGCCATTCCAGCAAGTACTCAAAAGCTTTACTTATCACCAGTTTTAGATGGCTTTAATAGCGAAATTATCGCCTATAATCTTTCAACTTCACCCAACTTAGAACAAGTAAAAACAATGTTGGAACAGGCCTTCACAGAGAAACACTACGAGAATACGATTCTCCATAGTGACCAAGGTTGGCAATATCAACACGATTCTTATCATCAGTTTCTAGAGGATAAGGGAATTCAAGCATCCATGTCACGTAAGGGGAACAGTCCAGACAATGGTATGATGGAGTCCTTCTTTGGGATTCTGAAATCGGAAATGTTTTACGGTTATGAGAAGTCATTTCAGTCGCTTAAGCAATTGGAACAAGCCATTGTAGACTATATTGATTACTACAACAATAAACGAATTAAGGTAAAACTAAAAGGACTTAGCCCTGTACAATACAGAACTAAATCCTTCGGATAAATTAATTGTCTAACTTTTTGGGGTCAGTACAGAATCGGTGGAGCGGCTTTTTGGCACAGCCAAAGAATACCACAATCTACGTTATACAAGAGAAGTGGGTAAGTCCAAAATGAAGGCAAAAGTTGGACTTACTTTGGCGTGCCTGAATATCAAAAAATTGGTAAAAGTGATGGCGGGGAAGCCTTTTTATTTTTCTCTGAAAACTATTTTGATAAAGATTTCAGCCTATTTTGAGAATAGTAACGCTGAAGATATAAAAAAGACAAACATTAAAACGATGTTTGTCTTCAATCTGAAACAACGGCAAATCCGTTGTTTTTTTGGAGATAAGGGACTATTGTCCCAGACTCTTTTTAATTATATTTTTATAAAGAAATTATTTTTTCTCCTTTGTTAACCAGTAGGTAATTCCAGCTGATGTAATTCCAGAAACAACAACAGCAACAATTATCCATAATCTGTTATTTTCTACAGAAATAGGCGTAGCATAAGTTTCTTTTTTGGTTTCTATAGGATTTGATAAGAAACTCATAACATTTTGGTTAGTGGTTCCTCCATCACGGATATTTTTCATAACAGTTTTGAAGGAATCTGCATAATTTCTATTTCCTTGAATAACATTTGCTTCAGTAGTAATCAATTCGTTTGTTGTTGAAATAGTGCGGTCAATATTATCTTTAATCGTTTTAACTTGGCTATTAAATTGAGTGAATTGATCTTTCATTGTTCCAACAGCTTCATGATTCTTGTTAGTTATTTTTGAACTATCAGAAGTGATAGTAACTAGTGATTGAATAGATTGATACAGTTGCTCAGGTGTCTCAATTTTAACTTTTAATTGATTGTTGTTTGATTCAGAAGTTGAATTTGTAATTTCAAGTTGTTTTTCTTTTGTTTCTTTCCATATGCCATATTCTTCTGATAAAGATTTAATTGATGTATTATACCAATTTGTTAAATCTGTGATTTCCACTTTGAAATAATCATTTGGTAAATCTGTTTCATTCAATTTTGGTATTTCACTTGTTATTTTTCTTAACGAATTTGAAGTCCTTTGAATTTCGTCGAGTAATTCAAGACCAGATTGTTTAAATTGTGTGATTTGTTTATTTGAAAGTTGCGATTCAATATCTTCACGATTGATATTACCATACATATTATAAACTGAATCAGGTGATAAAGCAGAAAAGTTTATAGAGCTACTGTTTGGATTTCCATAGATTGCTTTAATCATTCCTGCAGCTTGATTAATTCTACTTAATTTATCAAAAATATGTGTTAAATCCTTTTTAACAAGTACATCTGATTCCTCTTTATCACTACGATAGATGGTTTGTTTTATAGGGATTATTGTGTCTCCGATGTGTATCTCAAAAGATATATCATTTTTTCCATAATGTGGCTCAAAAGTATAGGAAATGGTCAATTTATAGGTCTTATCATCAGCAATAACCTGTTCACCATTTACTAATTTAGCATCTCCAGTAACTGAAATTTTAGCCTTAGGTGATATGTATTTTGTTTCAGTTGATGTTTTTGTTTCGGCTGATGTTTTTGTTTCAGTTGATGCATTAGAGATTTCAGGTTTTGATTCTACATTTAAAGAGGAAGCATCACTTGGGGTAGTTGAAATAGGGGAAGAAATCTCTGTTGTAGCAGTTTCTTGCCCTGCTTGAGGAAGTTTAACTGTGATAGGGATTTCTTCGGTAATCTTGTCTAATTTATCATTTTCTGTTGTTAAAAATTCAAAACTAGGCAAGCCGGTTATAGGTGTAAATTTTTTATCAAATTGAGAATAGTTCTCAATTAAAGTTAGTTTTGAAGTATATTCATTAACTTGATCAGGGGTTAAGACTTTTAATTTCTGTAATTTAGCAAATAATTCTTTGTAGTCAGACATTTGGATACTAGTTTCTGATAGTGTTGAACGAATCATATCTTGATAAGTGTCAGGTAAAGAATTTTTTACTTGTAGGCTATTGTTTATTTGTGCTGCAAGCGTTGCTTTGGATTCAGAAGTTAAATCCGATTTAGTATCCACTCCTTCTTTTCCAAAGTAAAATAACTCTACTTTTTTCTTCTCTTTTTCTAATTCAGTTTGGAGCTTCTCTAATTCAGTCTTTTTATCATTTGTTTTATCTCGATAATCAGAAATAATTTTATGGTAATTAGAAATCAAATCTTCAAATTTACTAATTTCTGATTTTTGAGTATCATTATTATTTCCAAATTGAGATAATGATTTTGATGCAGAATCATTTATCTTTTCTACAAATTTAGCAGTTTCTTCATATTGATCTTTTAAAATCGTATTTGTTGTAGAGACATTTTGTTTTGAATTTTCTATTTCTCTATCAAAATTACCTTTAACCTCTTGAAGTTTTGTTTGTAAGTCATTACCCGTACTATTTAAAAGTTTTATAACTGATTCGGAGAAATTTTTTTGAAGTTCTTCGAAGGAAGAGTTGTTTTTTTCTAAACCAGAAACTAAATCCATAGTACTAGTAATAGATTGGCTAGCTTGATTGGATGGTGTATAGATATACTGAGAAATTTTAGAGTGTGTTCCTGATTGCTCATTGACAATGTTTTCAACATTTCTTTTCGCATCGTCTAAGTTGTTAATGACACTCGAAAAGTACATTTTGATAACGTTTTGATTGATTGTATTCAGATGTTCTCCGACACGTAACTCTACATTTTTAGATTTGACAGGATCTAGATTCGATTTTGTTTTATATGCTATCTTTGCTCGGTCTGGGTTAAAGCTTTCCAGCTGAGCTATTTTCTCTGAAAATTGTTGTTCTATGTATACAATGACGTCAACAGAACCATTCTCAAATCGATTTTCAGCGACATTGCGAGTCATAACTGTCCATTGGTTTGAGCTATCTTTGGATAATAATGTTGTAAAATCATTCCCTAAATTATACGTGTTCCCATTTAAAGATCCACCAGTGTCTTCATTTACTAAAGCAATATTTAATTTACGGTCATTTACTTTATTAGTTATTGAAACTTCTTGATTTTTTAAGTAAACAAAAGCAGCACCAGAACCGACCAATAATGTTACAAAAATGCTACCACCTATGATTATTTTTTTCATACATAAACCCTTTCATTTATAGTTTATTATATCACTAATGTGAATCTGAAACAAGGGGGCGATTTGAACTATTAAGTTTTAAATTTTTTGGGGTAATAATGGAATATAGTGTAATAAAATGATAGACAAATAATAAAATATATGATAAAATAATAAAAATAAAAATTAAAGGAGAATACTAATGTCAGTAATTAGTTTAACCCCAGAACAGTTACAATCTCAGGCGGCAATTTATCTTAGTGCTAAAGAACAAATTGAACAGGCAGTACAAACTGTTAATCGAACAAATGGCGAAATGGCATCACAATGGAAAGGTCAAGCATTTAATGCTTACCTTGAGCAATACAACCAGTTGTATACACATGTTCAAAAATTTGAGGAGCTTCTAGTGAGCATCAACCAACAATTGAACAACTATGCTCAAACAGTAGCTGAACGTGACCAACAAGATGCACAAAGCTTTGGTTTGTAGTTAATTTTGAGGAGCGTCAGGGGAACTTGACGCTTATTTTTATTTTATGATGAAGAACATTAAAAAGTACCTATTAATTCTTTGTATAGTATTTCCTGTGTTAGTCTATGCAGACGATGGTAGCTTAAAACTTGATACAGATATCATTACAAATAGTACACAGGAAACGGTCAAAAATAGGATAGAATCCAAATATGCTCCAAATTTATTTTTAAATCGTACCCAAAAGGTTGTGGACCAGAAAACTCAAACAACCAAAGAACTTATACAGGGAGCAGAACAGACTATATTTACTGATGGTGAAAATCACTCTATTTATCGTCTAGAAACTACTGTTGTCCAAACATCATTGTTTAATCAATACACTATAGAGGAGAAATCCTCTTTTAAACAAAGGAATTATTCAATTTTTAAGGATTGGATGGGAAATGTATTTACCAGTTTTTTCTTACTGTTTATGGTTTTGTTGGGAGTCTATTTAGGAAGGAAATGGCATGGATTACGAAAAAATAAAGTTAACTCTAGACTATAGAGCAAAACAAATAGATATTCTAGTTTCAAAATCTCTAACTTGGTTAAGATTAGAAGAATTACTAAAAGATACCAAAGTTAGAGAACAGTTGAATTTACCTCTAAATAGTTCGTTTTGTTTCAAGCTTAGAAACAAACAAATCCATATCGAACCAATGGATATCTTGGCTGTTTATCCAGTTAGCGATGGAGATTATATAGAGATTGAGGATGTATCATAGGAGGAAAAAATGTTTGAAGCAGATCGACTAGAATTTGTGAGAGAAGACAATCAAATATCAGTTCAAATTTCTTCATCAGGTTATCGTAGAGAGCAACTTGAATTGATTCAAGAATATTGTCCAGTAGAAATAGTACAGAAAGACGGAGTTCTTTCTTTGCAGTATAAGATTCCTGAGTATTTTAAAACTGTTAAAGAAGAAATTTTAGAAAGAACTACGGAACTTGAACGTTTTAGTTTGGCACAAAGTATGTCTGTATTAGTTCGTTCTGAAAATGATTATAAAATTCCGTACATTCATCCTGAAAATATCATTATTTTTGGAAGTAATGTACAAATGTTACACTATGGAATTGAAAAATTACTTGCACCTCAACAGTATAGTTCTGAATTTTATCTAGAATCTTATAAAGCTTTAATGATTTCTATTTTACTACCTAAGATAGATTTTGAACTAGCCATCCATGGGATTGATGCAATAAAGGAAAAGGTGGCACAAGATATTATTCCCTTAGAGAGTGTAGCTGATGTCAATAATTATATTGCAGAAAAGTATGCCAAATTATCAGAAGAGAGTTCAAAAGCAAATTTGTTGGTTAACAAGAAAAAATGGAAGACTTTGTTAATAGGGGGAGCTTTACTTGCTACAACCACACTTGTCTTAAGCTTTGCAACTTACAAATCTATGTTTAAAGATGGGCCACTAAAATCATCAGTCATTATGGCACAATCAAATTTCATGCGAAAAGATTACTCTGAAACAGTTGAATCATTAAAAAATTATGGTACAGAATCATTGCCCAAGGAGGCCAAGTATATCTTAGCAGCAAGTTATGTCCGTTTAGATAGTTTGAGTGATAAGCAAAAGGAAGTTATTTTAAATACGATTACAGAATCAACAGATGATACAATTTTTTCTTATTGGATTTATCTTGGACGTGGAAAATTTGAAAAAGCTCTAGATGTGGCACAAAATATCGGGGACACGCAATTGATTTTACATGCTTATACAAATCTATACGAGTCAGTTAAGGCAGACATCAATATGAATGGTTCTGAAAAACAAAAGAAACTTGAAGAATATGAAAAGAAAATAAAGGAACTTTCTGCTGAGATTGGAGAAGCTACGACAAATAGTAGTGATACAAAAGCATCTACTGAAACAACAACTCCTAAAGACAACCGAACAAAAGAAAAGAGTGAACGATAAATGAAGGCAAAAAAGCTAGAATATGATCATCAGCTGGGAGACCAATTAGGAGAGCTTCATAAACCTCTTTATACCTTGTTGATTGAACAAGATAATCTAGAGAAAATAGATTTGTTTGAAGGACAAAAGGTGAAGGTCGGTACTAACGAGTATACAGTAGAAGGTAGAATAGTCTATCGAAATGGTAAGACTTTAGAAAGAGGAAAATCTACTTTTGATAAAGAAATTGTAACCTTGTTGGTTCCTGAGGAAGATATTTTTATCAGTTATATTTTCCCACCACAGCGATTTATTTGTAGCAAGAAAGAATCAGCTGATATTAGTTGGAAAATTTCGAACCAACTTATTTTTTCAAATAATCAAGTACAGGTGACACTTGGGGAATCTCCGATTTATTTAAATGACCGTCTAGTCAAAGAGGGAGGACTTTATCCGTTTGAATTAGGGAACCGAATGAAGGTTTCTAATTATTTTATAGAAAAAAGAAAGAATCAATGGAAGATTGGATGTCTCTTCGAAGAACCGCAATTAAATAGGAATCAAATTCTGATACAAGAAAAAAATAATGAGTATCCGATGGATTTTCCAGAGTATAGAAGGAGTCCCAGAGTTAACCCTATTATCCATAGCGGAAAAATCATTATCAATCAACCTCCTCAACCGATTAGACTCCCCAAAAACTCGCTCATTAGAGCAATTGTTCCAGCTTTAGGAATGTTTACTTTAACTGCATTAAGTTCAATTTGGACAAAAGGTAATCCTGTAATGATGCTAGGGATGGGGGGCTTTAGTCTCCTGACAGCAGCGACAACTATGAGTCAGTATTTTGAAGAGAAAAAGGATACCAAGGAACAAGAAAAAAATCGAATTCAAGATTATGAGGCATATTTATTAAAACAAGTATCTGACTTAGAAAAATACTACAAAGAAGAAACTAATATTTTACATTATAATCAACCGTCAATCTCAACCATTACTGAACTGATTGCAAAGTATGATTCAAGAATTTATGAGAGAATGGACTATAATGAAGATTTCTTACAGGTGTCTTTAGGTTTAGGAGATAGGTTAAGCCAGCTAGAGCTGCAAACAAATTTTGATGAGCAAAGTAAAGATGAAATATCACAGTTTGCTCGCACAGTCTTGCAAGACTACAGTTTGCAAAAGAAGGTTCCAATTACTGTTAATATTTTTGAAGCGACAGTTGGTCTTGTTGGAAATAGTGAAGTAACTAGGACAGCTGTATATAACATGCTTTTACAGATGGCAATGTTTCACAGCTACTTAGATGTTAATTTTATCAATCTTGTTCAAGAACAGAGATATGAGAAAGATTGGTCTGAGTGGCGCTTTCTCCCACACTTTAATATGCAGGAACGAAATATTCGTGGTTTTGTCCATGATGCCAGAAGTCGTGATGCCGTTCTAAATTCGCTTTACCGTATCATTCAAAAACGTTCTCAAATCAAACGTGAAATGGGGGAAAAAGATGCGCGCTTTAAACCCCATTATGTCTTAACGATTATGGATGACTCCCATTTACTTGGCCATAGTTTGAATGAGTATCTAGCCAAAGATTTGACAGAGTTGGGTGTAACAGTCATTTGGGTGAAAGAGGCACGTCGTCTTTTGCCAGAAACTATCACAACTCTAATTGAATATAAGAATCAAAATTTAGGTCAAATCATTAATGATGAGGGTGCCTATAGTGCTCAAACCTTTATTCCCCACCCGCTGTTGGATTGCTATGAAGATTCTATTCGTACTTTAGCAAATCTAAAACACATGGAAGTAGAGAAGAACACGATTCCTAAATCCGTTACCTTTTTGGAACTCTACCAAGTCAGAGAAGTTGAAGAGTTACAGGTTGCGACTAGATGGTCCAAAGCGGATACTTTTAAAACGTTAGCTGTGCCATTGGGATTGCGTGGGAAGGATGACCAGGTGGAACTCAACTTACATGAACGTGCACATGGGCCACATGGTCTTGTAGCAGGAACTACTGGTTCAGGTAAATCTGAGATTCTTCAGTCTTATATATTATCCATGGCTGTAAACTTTAGTCCAGAGGATGTTGGATTTCTTACGATTGACTTCAAAGGTGGAGGGATGGCGAATCTTTTCAAAGATTTACCACATATGCTTGGGTCTATTACTAACTTAGATGGAGCTGCTAGTGCGCGTGCCCTAGCTTCTATCAAAGCAGAGTTACAAAAACGCCAACGTCTCTTTAATCAATTTGGTGTTAATCATATCAATGGATATACTAAATTATATAAGGAAGGCCAAAAAGCTACTGACAAATCAGGTTATCCAGAAAAACCATTACCTCATCTGTTCCTTATTAGTGATGAGTTTGCTGAATTAAAAGAACATGAACCAGAATTTATGACAGAGCTGGTTTCGACAGCCCGTATCGGACGTTCGCTTGGAGTCCATCTAATTCTTGCTACACAAAAACCATCAGGGGTCGTCAATGATCAAATATGGTCAAACTCTCGTTTCAAACTAGCTTTGAAAGTGTCAGATGAGTCTGATTCCAATGAAATAATCAAAACACCAGATGCGGCGAGTATTACTGAACCTGGTCGTGCTTACCTACAAGTAGGAAATAACGAAATCTATGAATTATTCCAGTCTGCTTGGAGTGGTGCGCAGTATGCCCCACAAACAGAGGGAGTTCAAGAAGTTGTTGATGAACGAATTTGGTTGATAAATGACCTGGGACAATATGAATTGTTGTCTGATGACCTATCTAAGGATGAAAATTATATTGCTGATCAGACGGAAGAAATCACGGAACTCTCAGCGGTTGTAAACTATATAGCAAGAGTGAGTGAGACTGTTCCTTTCAATCTGCCAGATAAACCGTGGTTAGAACCTTTAGAGACAGCCATCATATCCCCTCAAACAGATATTCACTGGACCGATGAAAAAGTATTGGCCGTTCCCTTTGCTCGAATGGATATTCCGACAGAACAACGTCAGAAGGATTATCATTTTGATTTGGAAAAAATGGGGCATACAGTTTTCTATGGTTCACCTGGTTTTGGGAAATCCCTAGCTCTTCAAACTCTAGTGCTAAATCTCGCTCGCTTGAATACTCCAGAGCAAGTACAAATCAATCTATTTGACTTCGGAACCAATGGACTCTTGCCACTAAAAGATTTACCTCATGTAGTTGATTTAACAAGGTTTGATGAAGAAGAAAAACTGGTTAAGTTTTTAAAACGTATTGACCAAGAGTTGAAGATTCGTAAGGAGAAGTTTGCCATCTATAATGTAGCAAGTCTTTCTCAATACGAACAAAAATCAGGTGAGAAACTCCCTGCTATTCTTACTATTTTTGACGGGTTTGATACTATAAAAGACACAGCGCTAGAAGAAGCTATTGAAAGTATGATTAACCGCCTCCTACGTGAGGGAGCGAGTCTTGGATGCTATGTGATTTTGACAGCACTCCGCTCAAATAGCCTTAAAATCAGTATGTCAAGCAATATTACCTCGCGCTTGGCCTTTTACCTAGTTGATGAAGGAGCTTCTAAGGAAATTATAGGACGTGATGCTTTAATTCAGCAAGAAATTTTTGGCCGTGCCCAGTTGAAAGAAGATATTCCGTATGCCATTCAGGTTTATCTCCCGATAAGTGGAGAAGGCGATATTGAGCGCCTATATAACTTGGAGGAAGAAGTTAAGCTGATTGCAAGAAGCTGGACAGGAGTTTGCCCAGAACCAATTCCGATGTTGCCAAATGAAGTGACGCTTGATGAGTTTAAACAATCAGCTACAGTTCAAGAGATGATGCAACAAGGTCAAATCCCAATAGGATTTGATAAAGAAACGACTAAGGTAGTAAGCTTTAATCCGAAAGAACATGGCTATTTTGTCATTATGGATGACACACCACAGCAAACAGAACTACTGGAATCAGTTTTATTAATGGCATTTGAAAATTTGAATGGGCAAGTTCAACGTATTCTTTTTGATATTGACGGACGTCTTGCAAATCCAGATAGTTTTGATTCAATCATCTTGTTAAATAATTTTAGTACGGCATTAACAGATCTTGTCAGTGAAATTGAACGAAGACTACAAGGTGGTGATAATCAAATGATGTTTGTTTACATGCCAGACATTCATACCGTAAATGAAAAAATGTTACTTTCTGCAAATGTGTTAGAAACGATTATCAAAAATGCCTCTAAAGCGGGAGTTTACTTTATTTTCCATGGCTATCAGAAAAATATTGAAAGTAAATTTGATGAGTTTAGTAAGCGATTGCGTGCAAATATGCCTGCAGGTATATTTGGTACTAGATTTATGGATCAAGGAATGATTAAAGGTAAATCAGATTACAAAGAAACTCTTTTAGAAGTCGATGAAACTCACTTCTTTGTTGGAAGAGAAGTTTGCAGAATTAAATTACCAAGATAATCTCAGCAACCCTTCACACTTGAACTTGCTAAGAGCCATTCCCCAAAAGTTAGCTATAGGAGTTTTCACTTTTGGGGAATGATTCAAAGGGTGTAAGTTTAATCTTAAGAATATCTATACGGGGTGTTGATTCTACGCAAAATATGTTAAAATGAATTATATATTATAAAAAGGAGAAGGGAAATGGGGTCGTATTATAAACAAATTGCGGCTAGATTTCGTCGACAAGCTGCTGAAGCTCGAATAGAAAAAAGTTTAGTTGATGGGAAAATATCTAGATTAAGAAAAGCTAGCAGTGCTTTAGCAAGTGAGATACAGTCTATCGATAATCGTGCAAGATCTTTAGGTCAGATTCTTCCTTTAGATTCCTCTAGTTTTAAGGGGAGTCGTCAGCAAGATTTTGAAGGTCATTTTTATAATTTAGGAACCGATATAACTAATTTTCGAGATGGCCACAACAATAATAAAACGACTATAGAGGACAAGATACGAAGTCTGGAAACTCAATCAAGTGAACTACAGTCTGCAATAGCATCTTATTATCATCAGGCTCGTATCTATGAATATATGGAGGATTAGGGAGAAAATGGTAGATACAGGTGTAAATCAATCCAGTTGGAACACTATTACAAGAGGTGTTTCTACTTCAACTACAGGAATCGGTAAACTAAGTGATATGGGGTTTAGTCACACAGATCTTACCCCTTTTACCACTTTTAATGACGTTTTGGAGCACTTTAACAAGTCTATTGTTACTTTAAAAAAATTCACCAGATCAGACGCGCTAAAAATGGAACAAGCAGGTCAGAATAAGCTAGATGATGACGCGCATGGAGCAGGAGTTATTGCATCAGGAGGTCTTCGACCATGAAGGAAGAACAAATGATTTTATTCGACCGAGCTTTGTCTAGATGTAACCTATCTGAAAAGGAGCAGGAAGTATTGACAGCGGTAGCGATGACCTTATCAGGACATCCGGATGTTTTTCGGGCGTGTTATATAGCTTTTATGAATGACGAACCAAGTTATCATTATCATCCAATGATAGGGGCGCCGTTGGAATTTTTCTATGAAAAAGATCTCGTGCGGATTCGGCGTCTTCAAGAAGAAGTCACCTTACCTCGTTCGCTTTTTATCCAGTATGCTTCCTATGTGGATCTCTGCTTAAGTCGTATCTATCCTTTGGGTAGTGTTGTCGAACTTGATCGTGAGCTTCTTCCTAAGGACTTGGTTGAGTCATTTGAAAGCGAACAGATGGACTTTTTTGTAGTCATTTCAGGTCGCCGAGTTGATTTGGATAATGGTCATTATATGGACTACATCGGTCATGGCTATCCATTTGGATTACGCTTTGACACTTCACCCTTGTTTTTAAGTAATCTCTTTATTAAGAGAGTGGTATCAGAAGGGTATTCGGATACGGTGGATGAACACTACTGCCAAGAAGCTCTGCGTAAGGACTATCTAGACGCAGGACTGATTTCCAGTGTTTATGCAGAGGAGGAAGTAAATGAAGATTGATGTATCCGAAGTTCGAGTTCAAAAAGAGTTGTTAGTTATTTCGGTAAATAGTATCAAGGAACAGCTATCTGTTTCGAGAAGTCGTCTATCAGAGGTCGTTTCAACTGATAGCCTCAAAGGGGCAGTGAAGGATGCCATTAACCAGAAAGTGACCAACTATCAGATACCACTGGTTGATAACTATGTCAATGCCCTAGATAGCATTGTCAGTCGCTATGATGGACTTGTGAAGCTCTTTCAAGACACGGTGTCAGAGACTGACAACAGTGCCATTATTAAGACAGAATACCTAGAACGCATCAAGCAACGGATGAAAGATCCGATTGAGGGATTAAAGAGCAGTTCCAGTAAGACACAAAATATCTATGCAGGGATTAGCGATATCCTAACGTTAACGAATCCAAGTTTGGATAGTGTGAATACAAGTTATAATCAAGCAGTCAAGAGTTTAGATGATACCATAAAGAACATGGAAGCTTTTAATAGTGTTCTTTTAAAGACAGATACATTTGACCTTATCGATATGCAAAATAGTGAAATCGCAACACTATCAGGTTATGCCCCTCTTCCGTATGGGAACCCCGCATTGAGAAATTATTATAATCGAACTCAGTTTAAAAACTCAGTTTCAGAGATTCACACAGCTATCCATAGCAACTCCAAAGCTGTGAAGTACCAAAATGCTCTCGCAAAACAGCTTGCCGAGTCTAAGTATAGTGGGAAGGTGGACTTAAACAATCAAAACTATTCTGATGTAATTTCAAATGATTTAAAAAATAATTTCGCCAGTGAGTCAATCATGAATGGTATTGATGTGTTTGGAGATAAGGGCTGGGTTAAATTATTGGAAAAAACTCCAACTGTTTTAGGAGGAGTACTTAGTACCTTATATCAACTAAGTGATTCACTCGGAAACTTTATTAACCTAGGTACTAATGGGTTAATTTCGCCCAATGTACTTGATGGTATTAGTAATTCCTCTTCAGGAGTCATTAGAAGTTTGAGTGAAGGAATTGAAACTTTTGCCAAGTCTGGTCCTGAAATAGGTAGGGCTATGGCATTTATTGGTCCTGCAATTGATTTCACTACACAAGTTTCAGCTGGTGAAAATGTTCCGAACGCTGTTATTAAGAGTGGGGCTCATGCAGCAATATCGACTGGAGCTATGACCATTGGTATGAATACAGGAGCAGCAATTGGAGCTACTATTGGTAGTGTTATACCTATTGCAGGAACTGCTGTAGGTGGTATTGTTGGAGCTGCTACAGGGTTTATAGTAGGAGTGGGTTTATCAATTGCAGGCAATGCTGTATTTGATATGATTTATGATAATACTGTTGGAAAGGAAGTCACAAAAATAACAAATAATGTAGTAAAAACAGGTAAGGAAATCATAGATGGTGTTGGTAATGCAGTATCTGACTTTTTCAGTGGTATTGGAACTGTATTTCAGTGATAGGAGATTCTCGTGGACAAAAATCAAATTATAAAGTTAAAGGACGTTGAATTTGTAGGAATTGGTAATTTTGAAGGGGAAACAGTTTTTTTTGATAAGAAAACAGACAAGATGTTCTTAGGTCATTCTAAAACAAAGTTTAAAGCGTCTCCTGTCGCTTTTTCGACAGGAGCAGCACTTATTCTTTATGTTCTTGTAAGAGAAGTAACAAAGGCTCAGGTATTCAGTGGTTTTTGGCCCTTGATTTTTGGTTTTTTTCTAATGATCATTGTCTCAAAACTCCTCTACAGACCAGCTTTGAATGAAGAATTAATTATTAGTCCTTTTGTGCTTTCAAACGTTGATATGATAACTTTTCTTAAAAATGAGAAGAAAAATATAGTTAAGAGCCATCTAATTATATTATTGGCATTTCTTCCTCCAGTGCTTTTTTCTATAGTTTATTTATTGACTTCTAATTTTTTGTTTTTGTTTTTAGCCATTTTATTTTTTATATTCCCCCTATTGTTATTAAATACGAAACCAATACAGAGATTTAAAGTGGTTTATATGTTGTACAAAAAATATTGCTATTATGATAATTAGACATGAAAAGATATTTAAAAAATATGGTTCCTATAGGAACAATTGATAAAAATCCAGTTTATTTTGATAAAAAAGATTCTAGTTTATATATAGTAAGAAAGAAGACTTCTTTTTTGGAAACTGCTGGCAGTAGCATGGTCATGATTATTTATGTCATAATTGGAAAAGTTAATTCCAAATACTATTTAACCATTCTGGGAAGATATCAATTTTTAATGATAGGCATCCTGATTTCCTTTATAATAGCCTTTGTTGTTTGTTATGTTACGTACCATCGTGAGAGGAAAGTTGAAAAACTTCAATTAGAGGAAAAAGCAATGAGAGACTTCGTGTTAAGAGAGCGAAAGAATGTCTTTTTTACCTATTTATCTCTTATCATATTACCACTAATTATAATATTCTTTGCATACCTCTTTATCACATATGGCAATATTTCATGGGGAGTTGTTTCAGTTTTATTTATGACTATATATTTTATGTTCTTTTATAATAAAGTATTCCAAAGAGGAAAAATCATAAATGGACTGTATAAAACTTATAATTTAGAAAGGAAATTTTGAAAAGTAAAACTAAGAGTTTCATTGTCCTAGGTATATATCAGGGAAAATCTGTCTACTATAGCAATGAAAATCATCAACTGTTATATTCAATAAAGGATAAAATCAATGGAGCAACTGCTATTACTGGTTACAGTTCAATTGCTCTTGTTTTATATATTGTTTTAAGAAGTATAAGTAAAAATGGGGAAGTACCAACAGATTTTCGGTTGCTGTCTTTGGTCCTTGCTTATATTATCATTAGTATTGGTAGTAGTCTATTCCTTTATTATGTTTTAAACCGTGTCATTGAGTTAGAAGAATTTCGAATTGATTTAATAAACTATCAAAACTTTTTAAAGCAAGAAAAAAGGAATGTTTTAATATTATATATAACGATGCTCTGTTTTTTGATTATAGGAATAGTGACTGCTGCAATTTTTATAAGTTCGGGTAATTATATTAGTCTTGTATTAACTTTATCATCATATTTTATCGTATACACTATTTTAAATACCAAATTGATTAAACGCAGCATGATATTGAGACAGTTATACAAAGAATTAAGTAATAAGGAGAGTTAATAATGAATGATAAAATATTGCCAATCGGAAGTGTGATTCAACTTCATAACGGAGAAGTGAAGTTAATGATTTTATCTCGTTTTCCACTCTATAATAATCAAGGGACAATTGGTTATTTCGATTATTCGGCATGTTTATATCCAAATGGAAATACGGATAATCAATGTTATTTTTTTAACAAAGAAGATATAAGTAAAGTTTGGTTTGAGGGGTATATTGATGACCAAGAAAAAAGCGCTCAACAGCTTTTTGAGAAGGAACAAAAAAATATTAAATACCCTCACTTAAAGTTAAATAACATATAGAAAAAGTAGATTTAGAGATAGGAACAAGGAGTACAAGCGAACAGATGGACTTTTTTGTAGTCATTTCAGGTCGCCGAGTTGATTTGGATAATGGTCATTATATGGACTACATCGGTCATGGCTATCCATTTGGATTACGCTTTGACACTTCACCCTTGTTTTTAAGTAATCTCTTTATTAAGAGAGTGGTATCAGAAGGGTATTCGGATACGGTGGATGAACACTACTGCCAAGAAGCTCTGCGTAAGGACTATCTAGACGCAGGACTGATTTCCAGTGTTTATGCAGAGGAGGAAGTAAATGAAGATTGATGTATCCGAAGTTCGAGTTCAAAAAGAGTTGTTAGTTATTTCGGTAAATAGTATCAAGGAACAGCTATCTGTTTCGAGAAGTCGTCTATCAGAGGTCGTTTCAACTGATAGCCTCAAAGGGGCAGTGAAGGATGCCATTAACCAGAAAGTGACCAACTATCAGATACCACTGGTTGATAACTATGTCAATGCCCTAGATAGCATTGTCAGTCGCTATGATGGACTTGTGAAGCTCTTTCAAGACACGGTGTCAGAGACCGACAACAGTGCGATTATTCATACAGAATATCTAGAGAGCCTCAAGCAACGTATAAAAGATCCTGTTAATGATTTGAATAAAATTTCAAGTGAGGCACTAATTATCTATGCAGGGATTGGTGATATTCTACATTTAACGAATCCTAGTTTGGATAGTGTGAAGGAGAGCTATAGTCAAGCAGTCAAGAGTTTAGATGATACTATAAAGAACATGGAAGTTTTTAATAGTGTTCTTTTAAAGACAGATACTTTTGACCTTATAGATATGCAAAATAGTGAAATCGCTACCCTATCAGGTTATGCCTCTCTTCCATATGGGAACACCGCATCGAGAAATTATTATAGTCGAACTTGGTTTAAAAACTCAGTTTCAGAGATTCACACAGCTATCCATAGCAACTCCAAAGCTGTGAAGTACCAAAATGCTCTCGCAAAACAGCTTGCCGAGTCTAAGTATAGTGGGACGATAGCTGAAAGTAAAGACTTAATAGATGCATTATTTAATGTGTATAAAGATATAAAAGAAAATCGTCTGTATAAAAAAGTTGATTATTTTGAATTGGAATCTATGTTGGCAGCTTTATATGCGTATTATCGTTTTAGAAAAAATAAAAAAGGGGATATCATTGTTTCTAAAGCAACAACAGAATTCGGTAAGTCATTAGATGATTATTTTAAAGTTGGTAAGAAATTAAGTGGTAGTCATATTTATGAAGTTGTTCAATATAAAAATGGTGATGTTTCACAGGTCTTTAAATCCATTATGGAAAATCTAGGCTATACTAAATATAACGAAGAATTGAGAAAGGTTTTCAAATCTTTTAAAGATACAACTCGATTTAGTACCAAAGTGGCTAGTGTCGGAAAATCAATTGTGTCTACAACTGGAAGTCTACTGAAAGAAGAATTCACTAATGAAATAAGTTTCAAGGATGCTGGTAAAGGCCTGTGGAAAGGAATTACAAGTGAGAAAGGACTCATAGGTTCTGTTAAAGAAGGACTAACAAACTTTAAATCCGCTACGAAGTTTGGTAAGTTTTTAAAAGGGGCTACAGTTGTTGGAGCTGCTTTAGATGTGGTTGATACTTTTTCAAATATCAGTGAAAATGAAAAAGAGGCCAAACGTCAAGGGTTGAGAGGAAATGAAGTTGAGGCTAGTAAGGCGACAGGTTTTGCGATAGATGCGGCTAAGGCAGCGGGAACAACTGTTGCAGGGATTGCTGGAGCGAGTGCTGGAGCAGCGCTAGCAGGTTTAGTTTTTGGTGCGACAGCTCCTGTTTGGTTACCTGGGGCAATTGCAATTGGAGTATCCGCAGGTGCTGTTTGGCTTGCAAATAAACTTAATGATGATTTTCATATAACAGATAATCTTAAAAAAGGTGCCAATAGCCTGATCAAAGGCATGAGAGGATGGTTTAAATGATTATTGAAAGAGTCAAAAAATTTTTTGAGTTTCAAAGAAGGAGTGTCCATGGACCAGTTCCTCTTTGGGGAGTATTAAATGGGATTTTTATTTTGTATCCCTTGGTATTTACAGGATTTTGGCTTGCAGGATTAAGGATTTTAAAAAATCCTGCCTTACATCAAGGCTTGATTATTACAGGGATTGTTGTTTGGATTTTAAATCTGGTTTTTCTTTTGGATCTTAAGCGAGGGATTTTAACTAGCTTTGGAACCTATCTCATGTATCTGACGGGCCATGTTTATGCCATCATTGCTTTTAGCAGTTTAAGTGGGGATCATAGTTTTATTAGTTTGAAAATTTTCCTCCCCCTTATTTTTGCTATTATAGTTGTTATTGTTGGGACTTGTCTGGTCAACTTAGATTCTGAAGAAATTTTATCAGAAAAGGCCATCAAAAATGTCTATAATTTTTTATTTGGACCTCCTGTAATTTTATCGCTTTGCTTTATTTTTTTAGGGATGATTGGATATGATTATTTTATGGGATGGGGGATGTCTTTATTATTCATGATTTTTGGGCCTTATTTGTACCGAACATGGCTTTATATTATCTATGCCTACCAACACCGTCATTATGTTGAAGAAACAGCTTCAATCAAGCATATAAAAGTAAACCCAGATATGATTTCAAACAGAGAGTTTGACAGAGATAGGTTTAAAAAGTAAAGTTTTAAAAGGTATGAGAGGATGGTTTAAATGATACTGGAACGAATTAAAAAAACGTTTGAACTTCAAAGAAGGAGTGTCCACGGACCAGTTCCTCTGTGGGGGGTATTAAATGGGATTTTTATTATATATCCTATAGCATTTTTGGCGTTTTTTGCAGGAGGATTAGAGGTGCTCAACAATCCCTCTTTGTATCAAGGCTTGATTATTACAGGAATTATTGTTTGGGTATTAAATCTAGTTTTTCTTTTGGATCTTAAGCGAGGGATATTAACCAGTTTTGGAACCTATCTCATGTATCTAACTGGTCATTTTTATGCCATTATTGGCTTTAGCACTATGAGTGGCGACCATAGTTTTCTTGGTTTAAAAATTTTCCTTCCTCTAATCTTTTCCATTATTATGAATATTGTTATGAGTTTGATGGTTGACTTAGACTCTGAAGAAATTTTATCAGAAAAGGCCTCCAAAAATTTCTATAATCTTGTATTTGGTCCTCCTATGATTTTATCTTTTATTTGTGTTTTTTTAGCGATAATTGGATATGAATATTTTTGGGGATGGGGAATGTCTTTATTCTTCATGATTTTTGGGCCTTATTTGTACCGAACATGGTTTTATATTATCTATGCCTACCAACATCGTAATGATATTGAGGAAGAGACTTCAATCAAGCATATAAAAGTAAACCCAGATATGATTTCCAACAGAGAATTTGACAGAGATAGATTTAGTAGAAAGGTAACTAAAGATGATTAAAGAAATACAACTACATATGAGCCATTTGATGACAGACCAGGTCCAGATTCAAGCGGACGAACTATTGGAGTTATTTGTTCATACAGAACTCCTTCCCTATACTGATGGTATTTATAAAGATGGCCCTACCATTTTTGAGATGACTCCAACTCAATTTAACGAAGAAAAGCAAGATGTGGGAGTCTATATTCCAGTTATATCTGAAGCAGAGCCAACAAGTCAACTGGATTATCAGGCATCTCTAGATATAGAAGGAATTAGCAAGCGGGTTCTATTTGATGGTAGCTTGGATGAAACAATTGAGGAGATGAAAGCTTATATTCGTGATCATGGTTGGGAGTTGCAAGATAAGTTATACCTAGTCTTGATACCTGTTTATGATGATTTGTTTGTGGATTTGATTATCCCAGTGGAGAAGTAAAATGGCAGAAATTACATATGGTATGAATCAATCCTTAATGATGAGTAATGTCTTGAGTGTGAACTATAATATTGTCGGTGATGAGATTGCAGTAGCCTTTCAAGATATGATTCAAACAGCTGTAGCGGCAGGATATACACCTAAAAGCAATCCCTTTTACTCATGCCCCCATATCGGAGAATTGGAAGATGGAACATACAACATCACAGTCTATCTTCCCGTTCATGAGGCTTATCTAGGAAAAGAAGAGATAATGGAGGGGACAGCCTATAACAGTTATTTTTTGGTTCCTCGAATGGCAGGAGTAAGAGTTACTGGAGAGGAAGCTGTTGACTTTGATAAGGCTATATACTTGCTAACCAAATTATTGCTTGATAATGACTTAGAAGAATCTACACCCGTATTTTATATTTCAAGCAAGATAAATGATGTTTTATATACAGATATCATGGTAGGGATTCGAGAAAAAAGGGATCGAGGATAATATACGGAGAGCTAACGCATTCGGATAAGAATAGGCAGAATTTGACAGATGAATCCGATGTTCTGATGTTTCCTTTTTAGCATCTAAGATAAACATGTTTGATTTTAATCAAAAACCAGGATGAAGATAAGCTTCATCCTGGTTTTTGTGTGCTTAAAAGTTAGTTGGACTCATCCTTCTTACTCTTAAGTAGAAAAGTTGCTGTTAGTACTAGACTCAATCCTGATAAGAATAGTAGTGGATTGGATGTTTCACCAGTAGCTGGAAGTTGTTCTTTAGGAGAATGATTTGCCGATTGAACAAGGTCTGGACTAGATGAAACTTGCTTAGAGCTGTTGGTCGATCATAGTTTAGCTGATAGTTGCTTTGTTCTGTCACAGGTAGTTCTTGTTTTTCGGTTTCCTTATTTTCATTAGGTTTTACAATAGCTTCAGTACTGGCTTGATTAGTTGTAGCAGAAGTAACATCAGCATTAGCGGGTTTACTTTCAGAAGAACTATTATTAGCTAGAACTGGTTTTGTATGATCAATTGGCACGTTTGGCTGTGTATGCTCAGTTGATTCACTTGCTTTTGTTATAGTGTCTGTCTTAACTGTAGTTTTCTCTAATGCAGGCTCGTTTTGCTGTACTTCAATAGTATCAGCAGAGACGGTATGACTAGCTAGAAAAACCGCTCCAAGCAAAACAGAGGCTGTGCCGACTGTTAGCTTTCGAATACTGTAGCGACAGGATTTCTCCCTCCAAATTTTTTCCATAGAAACTTCCTTTATTAATTGAAAGCGATTTCATTTTTTTTTTTTTTTTTAAAGCGAACTTTCTTGTTTCTATATTGTGTTGTTACTCTAATTTTAAGAGCTAACGAGGTATTGTCAAGGGGATTTAAGGAGGATATATATTTGATATTGTTTTGTATTAAAAAAGTGGAGGAAACGAATGGTGAGAGAGTGTATTTTTTATATTCTTTCTAGTTTTGACTAGAACAATAAGCCAACTTTAATTACAGTCTCCCCATCCCTGAAAGCGTAAAACAAACTGGTCAGGGTGGCTAGTTTGTGGTATAATGAAAGAGACTCAAAAAGAAACAGGAGAAAAATGATGGATTTACTTTTAGCAATTGTATTGATTGTGCTAGCTTTTCTAGGAGGAGCTCTTGGAGGAATGTACTTGGTTCGTAAGCAAATTGAAAAAGAATTCGCTGACAACCCACGTTTGAATGCTGAAGCAGTTCGTACTCTTTTGAGTGCAAATGGTCAAAAACCAAGCGAAGCTAAGGTACAACAAGTTTACCACCAAATCATCCGCCAACAAAAGGCAGCCCTTGCTAACAATAAAAAGAAAAAATAAATAAGGAAAAGTCTGGGATGAAAGTTCCAGACTTCTCACTATGTTGGCTATGGTTTTAGGGATGAGACTTTTTCCTTGCATTCTATTGATATTTGATTATGATTAAGAGAGATAGTTGTTGATTAGGATGTCATTCAGTTCATAAGGATCAATAATCATAATGAACTATCAATCAGAAAAAAGACTAGAAAGAAGACTGTATGGATAATCGACCAATTGGTTTTTTGGATTCGGGTGTCGGGGGCTTGACCGTTGTGCGCGAGCTCATGCGCCAACTTCCCCATGAAGAAATCGTCTATATTGGAGATTCGGCACGCGCGCCTTACGGGCCCCGTCCTGCTGAGCAAATTCGTGAATATACTTGGCAGTTGGTCAACTTTCTTTTGACCAAGGATGTCAAAATGATTGTCATTGCTTGTAATACAGCGACTGCGGTCGTCTGGGAAGAAATCAAGGCTCAACTAGATATTCCTGTCCTAGGTGTAATTTTGCCAGGAGCTTCGGCAGCCATCAAGTCCAGCCAAGGTGGGAAAATCGGAGTCATTGGAACGCCTATGACGGTACAATCTGACATCTACCGACAGAAAATCAATGATCTGGATCCGGACTTACAGGTGGAGAGTTTGGCCTGTCCCAAGTTTGCTCCCTTGGTGGAGTCTGGGGCTCTGTCAACCAGTGTCACTAAGAAAGTAGTTTATGAAACCCTACGTCCCTTGGTTGGAAAGGTGGATAGCCTGATTTTGGGTTGTACCCATTATCCACTCCTCAGACCCATTATTCAAAATGTCATGGGACCCAAGGTTCAGCTCATCGATAGTGGGGCAGAGTGCGTACGGGATATCTCAGTCTTACTTAATTATTTTGAAATCAATCGTGGTCGCGATGCCGGACCACTCCATCACCGTTTTTACACAACAGCCAGCAGCCAAAGTTTTGCACAAATTGGTGAAGAATGGCTTGAAAAAGAGATTCATGTGGAGCATGTAGAATTATGACAAATAAAATTTATGAATACAAGGATGACCAGGACTGGTATGTCGGGTCCTATGCTATTTTTGGTGGCGTCCGGACGTTGACTGATGAAGACTTGGATTTCCCTCTGGTTGGATTGGCCAAAATCTTTCGAGACGAGGAACGAGGTTTCCCGATTTCAGTTGCTGTTTTACGCTATGGTTCTCGCTACCGTTTATTGTCTTTTGTGGTAGATATCCTCAACCAAGAAATGGGACGAAATCTGGAAGTCATCCAACGTCAGGGAGCTTTTCTCTTGATTGAAAATGGGCAACTCCTGCATGTAGCATTGCCTAAAGAAGGGGTCAATGTTCATGATTTCTTTGAGACAAGCAAGGTCAGAGAAACCTTATTGATTGCGACTCGTAACGAAGGCAAGACCAAAGAGTTCCGAGCTATCTTTGATAAGTTAGGCTACGATGTGGAAAATCTTAATGACTATCCTGACCTGCCTGAAGTAGCAGAAACAGGCATGACCTTTGAAGAAAATGCGCGCCTCAAGGCAGAAACCATTTCTCAATTAACGGGCAAGATGGTTTTGGCAGATGACTCTGGTCTCAAAGTCGATGTCCTTGGTGGCTTGCCAGGTGTCTGGTCAGCTCGTTTCGCAGGAGTGGGAGCTACTGACCGTGAAAACAATGCCAAACTCTTGCACGAATTGGCCATGGTCTTTGAACTCAAGGACCGCTCGGCTCAATTCCATACAACCCTAGTCGTAGCCAGCCCAAACAAGGAAAGCTTGGTTGTTGAAGCAGACTGGCCTGGCTACATTAACTTTGAACCTAAGGGTGAAAATGGCTTCGGCTATGACCCTCTCTTCCTTGTAGGAGAGACAGGCAAGTCCTCAGCTGAATTAACCCTTGAAGAAAAAAATAGTCAATCTCACCGTGCCTTAGCCGTTAAGAAACTTTTGGAGGTATTTCCATCATGGCAAAGCAAACTATCATTGTAATGAGCGATTCCCATGGCGATAGCTTGATTGTGGAAGAAATCCGTGATCGCTATGTGGGCAAAGTTGATGCCGTTTTTCATAATGGCGATTCTGAACTGCGTCCAGATTCTCCCCTTTGGGAGGGCATCCGCGTTGTTAAAGGGAACATGGACTTTTACGCCGGCTACCCAGAACGTTTGGTGACTGAGCTTGGTTCGACCAAGATTATCCAAACCCATGGTCACTTGTTTGACATCAATTTCAACTTTCAAAAGTTGGACTACTGGGCTCAGGAAGAAAATGCTGATATCTGCCTTTATGGTCACTTGCATGTGCCAAGCGCTTGGATGGAAGGCAAGACCCTCTTTCTAAATCCAGGTTCCATCAGTCAACCACGCGGGACCATAAGAGAATGTCTCTATGCTCGTGTGGAGATTGATGACAGTTATTTCAAAGTGGACTTTTTGACACGAGACCATGAGGTGTATCCGGGCTTGTCCAAGGAGTTTAGCCGATGATTGCCAAGGAGTTTGAGACTTTCTTGTTGGGGCAAGAAGAAACTTTTTTGACCCCTGCTGAAAATCTAGCTGTGTTGATTGATACCCACAATGCAGATCACGCGACCCTCTTGCTCAGTCAGATGACCTATACCCGTGTTCCTGTTGTGACAGATGAAAAACAGTTTGTTGGGACGATTGGGCTCAGAGATATTATGGCTTACCAGATGGAGCATGACTTGAGTCAAGAAATCATGGCAGATACGGATATTGTTCTTATGACGAGAACGGACGTAGCGGTCGTCTCGCCTGATTTTACTATTACGGAGGTCTTGCACAAGCTGGTAGATGAGTCCTTCTTGCCGGTTGTGGATGCGTCAGGGATTTTTCAAGGAATTATCACGCGTAAGTCTATCCTCAAGGCTGTCAATGCCCTCTTGCATGACTTTAGTAAGGAATATGAGATTCGATGCAAATGAGAGACAGGATTTCAGCCTTTTTAGAGGAAAAGCAGGGTCTGTCTGCCAATTCCAAGCAGTCCTATAAGTATGATTTAGAACAGTTTTTAGATTTGGTAGGCGAGCGGATTTCGGAGACCAGTCTCAAGATTTACCAAGCCCAGCTAGCCAATCTAAAAATCAGCGCCCAGAAGCGAAAGATTTCGGCCTGTAATCAATTTCTCTACTTTCTCTATCAAAAAGAAGAAGTGGATAGCTTTTATCGTTTGGAATTAGCCAAACAAGCTGAAAAGAAGACCGCAAAGCCAGAATTGTTAGACCTAGACTCTTTTTGGCAGGAAAGTAATTATCCAGAGGGGCGTTTACTGGCTCTACTTATCTTGGAAATGGGGCTCTTGCCGAGTGAGATTTTAGCCCTTAAGGTTGCAGATATCAATCTGGATTTTCAAGTGTTGAGAATTCAGAAGGCTTCCCAACAGAGGATTGTAACTATTCCCACGACCTTGCTTTTAGAATTGGAACCCTTGATGGGGCAGACCTATCTCTTTGAAAGGTCAGGGAAATCCTATTCTCGTCAATGGGCCTTTCGTCAGCTAGAGTCCTTTGTCAAGGAGAAAGGTTTCTCAACCTTATCCGCCCAAGCCTTGCGGGAACAGTTCATTCTAAGACAGATAGAAAAGAAGGTCGATTTGTACGAAATTGCAAAAAAATTAGGATTAAAAACAGTCCTGACCTTAGAAAAATATAGATAATGGATATTAAACTAAAAGATTTTGAAGGGCCCTTGGACTTGCTTTTGCACCTGGTTTCTAAGTATCAGATGGATATCTACGATGTGCCCATTACGGAGGTTATCGAACAGTATCTAGCTTATGTCTCAACGCTGCAGGCCATGCGTCTGGAAGTGACGGGCGAGTACATGGTTATGGCCAGTCAGCTCATGCTGATCAAGAGCCGCAAGCTTCTTCCAAAGGTGGCAGAAGTGACAGACTTGGAGGATGACCTAGAGCAGGATCTTCTCTCTCAAATCGAAGAATACCGCAAATTCAAGCTCTTGGGTGAGCACTTGGAAGCCAAGCACCAAGATCGGGCCCAGTATTATTCCAAAGCGCCGACAGAGTTGATTTACGAAGATGCGGAGCTCGTGCATGACAAGACGACCATTGACCTCTTCTTGGCTTTTTCAAATATCCTAGCCAAGAAAAAAGAGGAGTTTGAACAGAATCATACGACTATCCTGCGGGATGAGTATAAGATTGAGGACATGATGGTTATCGTGAAAGAGTCCTTGGCTGGACGAGACCAATTGTGCTTGCAGGATTTGTTCAAGGAAGCCCAGAATGTCCAAGAGGTCATCACCCTCTTTTTAGCAACCCTAGAGTTAATCAAAACCCAGGAACTAATCCTCGTGCAAGAGGAGAGTTTCGGAGATATCTATCTCATGGAAAAGAAGGAAGAAAGTCAAGTAGCCCAAAGCTAGACTTGATAGAGAGGAAAGATGAGTACTTTAGCAAAAATAGAAGCGCTCTTGTTTGTAGCGGGTGAAGATGGGATTCGGGTCCGCCAGTTAGCTGAACTCCTCTCTCTGCCACCGACAGGCATCCAACAGAGTTTAGAAAAATTATCCCAGAAGTATGAAAAGGCCCCAGATTCCAGTTTGGCTCTGATTGAGACAGGGGGTGCTTATAGATTGGTGACCAAGCCTCAGTTTTCAGAGATTTTGAAGGACTATTCTAAAGCGCCCATCAACCAGAGTTTATCTCGGGCTGCCCTTGAGACCTTGTCCATCATTGCTTACAAACAGCCCATCACACGGATAGAGATTGATGCCATCCGTGGGGTCAATTCGAGTGGGGCTTTGGCAAAGTTGCAGGCATTTGATTTGATACGAGAAGACGGGAAAAAAGAAGTGTTGGGTCGTCCCAACCTCTATGTGACTACAGATTATTTCCTAGATTACATGGGGATAAATCATTTGGAAGAATTACCAGTGATTGATGAGCTTGAGATTCAAGCCCAAGAAAGCCAATTATTTGGTGAAAGGATAGAAGAAGATGAGAATCAATAAGTATATTGCCCACGCAGGTGTGGCCAGTAGGAGAAAAGCAGAAGAGTTGATCAAGCAAGGATTGGTGACGGTTAACGGCCAAGTGGTGCGTGAACTCGCAACGACCATCAAGTCAGGCGACAAGGTCGAAGTTGAAGGTCAACCTATCTACAATGAAGAAAAGGTCTACTATCTGCTTAACAAACCACGCGGTGTCATTTCCAGTGTGACAGATGACAAGGGCCGCAAGACGGTTGTCGACCTCTTGCCCAATGTCAAAGAGCGCATCTACCCTGTAGGTCGTTTGGACTGGGATACATCAGGAGTTTTGATTTTGACCAATGATGGAGACTTTACGGATGAAATGATTCACCCCCGTAATGAAATTGATAAGGTCTATGTCGCGCGTGTTAAAGGTGTGGCCAATAAGGACAATCTCCGCCCCTTGACCCGTGGACTTGAGATTGATGGCAAGAAAACCAAGCCAGCTGTTTATGAAATTCTCAAAGTGGACCCAGTTAAAAATCGCTCTGTGGTGCAGTTGACTATCCATGAAGGGCGTAACCATCAGGTTAAAAAATGTTTGAAGCTGTTGGTCTTCAAGTGGACAAGTTGTCGCGTACACGTTTTGGGCACCTAGACTTGACAGGCCTTCGTCCAGGTGAATCCCGTCGTCTGAATAAAAAAGAAATCAGCCAACTACACACCATGGCTGTAACCAAGAAATAATGAAACGAATCTTAATAGCGCCAGTACGCTTTTACCAACGTTTTATCTCGCCAGCCTTTCCACCCTCTTGTCGCTTTGAGCCGACTTGTTCCAACTATATGATTCAGGCTATTGAAAAACATGGCTTTAAGGGTGTCTTGATGGGTTTGGCTCGGATTTTACGTTGTCATCCCTGGTCTAAAACAGGCAAGGACCCCGTCCCAGACCATTTTTCCCTCAAACGGAATCAAGAAGAAAAATGAGGCTAGGTAAAAATATTTTAGTGAAATGATAAAAACGCATCCTATCAGGTTTGAGTGAGCTTGATAGGATGCGTTTTAGAATGTCAAAATTTTATACTTTTCGAAAATCTCTTCAAACCGCGTCAACTTCCATCTGCAACCTCAAAACAGTGTTTTGAGATTGCAGTTAGTTTCCTAGTTTGCTCTTTGCTTTTCATTGAGTATTAAATTGAGTTTGAAGTAGCTTATTTCAAAGCTTTTTGTGCGTCTTCAATCATGAGTTTTGTTGATTCAAGACCGCCTCCACTTAGATACCAGAGGTCTGGTGTGAGTTGGATAATTTTACCATTTTTAGCGGCAGGAGTTTCAGCGATGAGGGCATTTTCTAGGACGCCGTCGTTGCTTGAGTTGTCCCCACCGATGGCAAGGGTACGGTTGATGACAAAAAGGATGTCAGGATTGATTTCTTTGACACTTTCAAAGCTGACTTCTTGTCCGTGGCGAGAGTCTTCAAATTGAGTATCTGTTGGCTTGAATTTCAAGGTTTGGTACAAGAAAGAGAAACGAGATTGGGCACCAAAGGCAGCCATTTTCCCTTCGTTGAGGAGGATAGCAAGGGCTTTTTTGTCAGAACTTTCATTTTTAGTAGCGACTTCTTGTATGCTCTTGTCTAGCTTGGCCAATTCTTCCTTGGCTTTCTGTGTACCAGTTTCACCAAAGGCGCTTGCTAGGGATTCGATATTAGCCTTGGTAGAAGTCCAGTAGTCATCTTTGCCTGCTTGGAAGAGAACAGTCGGAGCGATTTCGTTGAACTTATCTACGAATTTTTGGGTACGTGGTGAAGCGATAATTAGGTCTGGTTCAAGAGCAGCAAGGGCTTCTAGGTCTGGTTCAACCATAGAACCAACATTTTTAACTTTTCCAGCTAGGTCTTTAAGATAAGTCGGAACAGTTTTTATAGGCATTCCGACGATATTCTTTTCAAAACCTAAAGCGCGAATAGTATCCGCAGCACCGAGGTCAAAGGTCACAATCTTTTCAGGGATTTTTGAAAGTGTGACTACACCTAGTGAATTTTTAATGGTTACCTCTGTTGGAGCAGAGCTACTTGACTCCGTCTTACTAGTGCTTGAGTTTGTACTACATGCACCAAGTAGGAGCAAGAAGCTGGCTACTAGGGCAGTGAGGTAAAGTTTGAGGGATGTTTTCATGATTTCTCCTTTTTAAAATGTGATAACGATTTAGGGAGTCTCTAGGTTTTATTGACTAAGAGATTGAAGGTTCTCTAACTTGAACTTATATGTTATTAGCTATAGATACAGATCTTTTTGCCATTGATATCAGCCAGCGTGATGGGAATCTCATAAAGTTGACTGAGCAGGTCAGCCTGCATGATTTGATCTGTTCTTCCCTTGCTAAAGACTTGACCGTCCTTGAAGGCGACAATTTCATCTGCATACTGACTGGCCATGTTGATATCGTGGAGGACGATGATAATGGTCTTTCCTAGTTCCTCCACCAGTCGCTTGAGAATCTGCATCATGCTGACGCTTTGCTTGATATCGAGATTGTTGAGCGGTTCATCTAGCAAGATAAAGTCTGTATCCTGGGCCAGTACCATAGCGATAAAGACCCGCTGGAGCTGGCCTCCAGACAGGCTATCGATGTAGCGGTCTTTTAGGTTGGTCAGTTCCAGATAGTCCAGAGTTTCTCGGATTTTTTCCCAATCTTCTGGTCTCAGTCGACCTCGGCTGTAGGGAAAACGTCCAAAACTGACCAGTTCTTCAACCGTCAATTTGGCTTGGTAATTGATTTTCTGCTTTAGGATAGTCAGTTCTTGAGCCAGTTCTTGTGAATTCCAGCTTTCGATTTCACGGCCTTTGATACTGAGTATTCCCTGATCCTTCTTGGTCAGTCTGCTCATGATGGATAGGAGAGTCGATTTTCCAGCACCATTGGGACCAATAAAGGCTGTCAGTTTCTGAGGACTGACTTCAAGCGAAATGCCTTGCAAAATATCCTGTTTTTGAATGGATTTGTCAATGTTTTCCAGTTTCACTGACGCGCCCTCCTGTATAGTAAGATAAAGAATAGGAGACCTCCTACACTTTCGATGATCATGCTGATGCGAATTTCCAGCGCAAAGACTCGTTCAATCAAGGCTTGCCCCAAGGTTAAGCTAATAAATCCAACCAGAATGGCTACGATAAAGAGTAACTTGTGCCGATAGTCTTTGACAATCAGGTAGGTGAGGTTGGCTAGCATAAAGCCGAAGAAGGCCATAGGACCTACCAAGGCAGTAGCCGTTGAAGTCAAAAGCACGATACCCCAGAGGAGTTCTCTCTGTTCTTTTTCAACATCGAGCCCCAATATTTGAGCCGTTTCTCTTTGCAGGTGCAAGACATCCAGAATGACTGCTTTTCGAAAGAAAAAGATTGTCAAAGCAAGGATGATCAGAGAGCCGATGGCTAGGATGGAAGTGTTGAGATGTTGAAAGGAGGCAAAGAGACTGTTCTGCAGTTTATCGTATTCGTTTGGATCCATCAGGACCTGAAGGAAGGTACTGATATTTCGAAAGAGACTTCCGAGGGCTAGACAGATCAGCAGGATGAAGACCAGATCTTGCTTCATCAGTGTCTTCAAGTAGCCTTGTAAGGCAAGAAAGAAGAGGGATTGAAGCAGAAGCAAAACTAGGAATTCTAAGATAGGGGACTTGCCAAGTTGAAGAAACTTGCTTTCAAAAACCAGTAGTAGAGTTTGCAGTAGGACGTAGAAGGATTCGATTCCTAAAATACTTGGCGTCAGGAAACGATTTTCCGTCAGTGTTTGAAAACTAATGGTCGAAATCCCTGTCGCGATAGCTACCAAGAGATAAACGATGATCTTTTGGGAACGCAATTTCCAAGCAAAGGCTGACAAGTGAGTGATGGGCCAAAAGTAGAGGAGACAAGCTCCGATGGCCAGAATAATGAGAAGGCAGAAGAGCTTGGTATGTTTGCTTTTAAACTGCATCTTTTCGTCCCCCTCTCCATAGAAGTAGGATAAAGATGATGCTACCAATGATTCCTAGTAGAAGACTGACAGACAGTTCATAGGGCCGAATTAGAACTCGGGATAGGATATCGCAGGCTAGGACTAGATTGGCACCGACTAGTGCGACCATGAGTTTGGTCTGACTTAGATTATCTCCATAGTGCTTGCGAACAAGATTGGGAACGATGACCCCGAGAAATGGCAAGCCACCCACGGTAATCATGGTGACACTAGTCGTTAGCGCAACCAGAAAGAGGGCCAGTTTTTCAAGTAGGGAGTAAGAAATCCCCAAACTTTCGCTAGTTTCCTTGCCTAGATTCATGATGGTGAAGGTTTGGGACAATTTCCAAACGGCTATCAGGATAATGAGGCCTAAGAAGAGCCATTCATACTGATGAGTCTGAATCATGGAGAAGGAGCCTTGGGTCCAAGCTGTCATACTCTGAACCAGATTGAAACGATAGGCGATAACTTCTGTCACAGAACCGATAATTCCACTATAGATGATCCCAATCAGAGGCAACATCCACCTTTCCTTTACAGAGAAAATAGTCATAAAGGCTAGGAAGAAGAGAGTAAATATGATGGATGAAACAAAAGCGAAGAGCATCTTTTGTGTCAGACTAGCCGACGGAAAGACAAAGAGGCTCAATACCATTCCTAGTTTGGCAGCTTCAGTGGTTCCAACTGTACTCGGTGCAGCAAACTGATTTTGAGTTATGGTCTGCATGAGGAGTCCTGCCATGCTCATACTAGAGGCTGCCAGGAGAATACTGATGGTTCTAGGGAGACGTGACTCCTGAAATAGAAGCCAAGTTTCATGGTCCAGAGCAAAAAGTTTTCCCCATGAAAAATCACTGGTCCCAATGCTAATAGAGAGAAAGGCTAGGAGTAGAAGTAAGCCAATTAAATAATGAGAAAGTTTCATACCCCGTCCTTTCATGTAGATTTGATATCGAAAGATACCTGCGGATATTACTGTAACACGATTTCTTTAATCTGTCAATAAATTTTCTGACAATTTAATGAATAAAACAAGGAGAGAGTACCAGGACCTTCTCCTCTGTTTTCCTATTCTAAAATGTTTTTCCCCTCTTTAACACGCCAATGATAATCCGATAAAATAATATCTTCGAGGGAGTAGCTAGCTTTCCAATCAAGATATTTTTTAGCTTTTGATGCGTCTGCTAGGACGCTAGCTGGATCACCAGCACGGCGAGCAACAATTTCGTGTGGTATTTTTTGATTCAGTAATTCTTCAGCAGTTTTAAAGATTTCTTTGACGGTATAGCCTTTTTCAGTTCCTAAGTTAAATATTTGAGAAGAACTGTCTTCTTGAAAGAGGTAGTTCATTCCTTTAACATGAGCCTGTGCAAGATCCAAGACATGAATATAATCTCGAATACATGAACCATCACGTGTATCGTAGTCATCTCCAAATATTTTCAGGCTATCATTTTGTCCCAATGCGGTTTTGTTGATATTGGGAATGATGTGAGTTGGATTTTTCACACGTAGACCGTTTGAAGCATCCATTTCAGCCCCAGCTACATTAAAGTAACGGAAAATGACATATTTCCAATCGTAGCGATTGGCCATCCAGTAAATCATTCGTTCACCCATCAGTTTTGTTTCTGCATAAGGGTTGACAGGGTCGAGCAGGGTATCTTCAGTTGCAGGCTTGTCAATACAGTTATTGCCATAGAGGGAAGCAGTAGAAGAGAACATGATTTTTTGAATACCAACTTCAGATAAGACTTTGAGAACTTGGTTCATACCAGCAACATTGGCAGTGAAGTATTTACTTGGATTTTCAATACTTTCGCTCACAACAATCTCACCCGCACAATGGAGAACAGCGTCAATCTTGTTTTCTTCCAAGTAAGCTTTTAAGGCGCTAGCATCATAAACATCCAGTTGTTTAAAGCTAGCACGACTATCTACAGCCGAACGATTTCCTGTAGAGAGATTATCTAGGACATGCACCTGGTAGCCAGCATTTAAAAGAGCTTTAACGGTATGGGAGCCAATGTAGCCAGCTCCACCTGTAACAAGAATTGTTTTGGTCATGATTTTTTCCTTTTCCTAGTTTTGTACTATTTTAAAGAAATAAGAAGGTGAAGTCAACTATTTCCTGCAAATTTTATGAAAAAATTGAACAAATATAGTATTGAATTGTTTTTTTGTTTTGAAATTAAGAGTTGGGTTAATCTTGGAATAGTTCTTAGATTTCACCTCACATGCAAGAAAATACAAGCTTTTTCTAAGATACAGTAAGACTAAGATACTAATTTAGAAATCCACCTTCCCGCTATCCTTCTCCTATAAAAAGTGGTAAAATGGATGAAAGAAAGAAGGAACTGAAATGACAACATTATTTTCAAAAATCAAAGAAGTAACAGAACTTGCTGCGATCTCAGGTCATGAAGCGCCTGTCCGTGCTTATCTTCGTGAAAAGTTGACACCGCATGTGGATGAAGTGGTGACAGATGGCTTGGGTGGTATTTTTGGTATCAAACATTCAGAAGCTGCAGATGCGCCACGTGTCTTGGTCGCTTCTCATATGGATGAAGTTGGTTTTATGGTCAGCGAGATCAAGCCAGACGGTACCTTCCGTGTGGTTGAAATTGGTGGCTGGAACCCCATGGTAGTCAGCAGTCAACGTTTCAAACTCTTGACTCGTGATGGTCGTGAAATTCCTGTGATTTCGGGTTCTGTCCCTCCACATTTGACTCGTGGAAAGGGTGGACCAACTATGCCAGCCATTGCAGATATCGTCTTTGATGGCGGTTTTGCGGATAAGGCTGAGGCAGAAAGCTTTGGCATCCGTCCTGGCGACACCATCGTGCCAGATAGTTCTGCAATCTTGACAGCCAATGAAAAAAATATCATCTCAAAAGCTTGGGACAATCGCTACGGTGTGCTCATGGTTAGTGAGTTGGCAGAAGCCCTGTCAGGTCAAAAACTTGGCAATGAACTCTATCTGGGTTCTAACGTCCAAGAAGAAGTTGGTCTCCGCGGTGCTCATACATCTACAACCAAGTTTGATCCAGAAGTCTTCCTAGCAGTTGATTGCTCACCAGCAGGTGATGTTTATGGCGGTCAAGGCAAGATTGGGGATGGAACCTTGATTCGTTTCTACGATCCAGGTCACCTGCTTCTCCCAGGTATGAAGGATTTCCTTTTGACAACGGCTGAAGAAGCTGGTATCAAGTACCAATACTACTGTGGAAAAGGCGGAACAGACGCTGGCGCAGCTCATCTGAAAAATGGTGGTGTCCCATCTACAACAATCGGTGTTTGCGCTCGTTATATCCATTCTCATCAAACCCTCTACGCTATGGATGACTTCCTAGAAGCTCAAGCTTTCTTGCAAGCCTTGGTGAAGAAATTGGATCGTTCAACAGTTGATTTGATTAAAAATTATTAAACCATAAGGGAGGTGGTAGGGATGGTAGAACCAAACCTAGAAAGCCTTGTAAAAGATCTTTACAATCATGCTCGACATGATTTGAGTGAAGATTTAGTTGCTGCTCTCCTAGAGACTGCTAAAAAACTGCCTTCTACAAATGAGCAATTGCTGGCAGTCCGTCTCTCGGGTCTAGTCAATCGTGAATTGCTCCTAAATCCTAAACATCCGGCACCTGAGTTGCTCAACTTGGCTCGCTTTATCAAAAGAGAAGAAGCTAAGTACAGAGGAACTGCAGCTTCTGCGATTATGTATGGGGAGCTCTTTAAAATGCTTTGATTCCATTGTGGATCAAAGCATTTTTTATATGGTAGAAAAGCAATTCTTGGTTAGGAAAAGAAAAAAGCCATCCCATTCAGGATAGCTTCTTGGTTCTTAGATTTGTTCAGCGATGACCTTTTCAGCAAGGTTCATGGCGTGGTCAGATACACGAGTATAGTGGGAAATGATGTCGATAAAGTTGACCCCAGCTTGTGTTGAACACTCACCCTTGTTGAGGCGTTTGATGTGGGTCTTTCTGAGAACACGCTCCATATTGTTGATTTCTTTATGGCGTTCAATCAGACTTTGAGCTTTTTCAATATCATTGTTTTCCACGCTATCAAGGGCATCCTTGATAAAGCCAGTGGTTTTTTGATAGATATCAGCCAATTCCTGCAAAGCAGCTTCAGAAAACTCAACATTTTTACGTTGAAGGTAGTCAGTCAGATTGATTAGGGCCTCAGCGTGATCCCCAATCCGTTCCAAATCACGGGATGAATCAAGGATGTTGGTCAGCACTTCACTTTCTTTCTGGCTAAGGGCTTCACTTGAAAGAGTAATAAGGTAACGAGTCAATTTTTCATCAATGGTATTGATGGCTTCTTCCGTCTTGTGGCCTTTTTCAGCAACCTTTTCATTGAGGTCAATGATGTAGTTGTATGAAAGGTCAAAGGCTTTGGAAGCATAATTTCCCAAGTGAAGTAGTTCTTTCTTTGCATTTCCGAGAGCGATTGATGGAGCTTGTTTAATCAAATGCTCATCAAGATAAAGTGGCTCGTACTTCACAACTTCATCTTCACCAGGGATGAGCTTGGTTACAAAGTAGGCTAAGGCACCGATGAAGGGAAATTGGATAATAGTATTTGTGATATTAAAGGTTCCGTGGGCGAAGGCAATGGTCATTTCTGGAGCCAGATTGAGTGTAGATTCAAACCATTGAATCAAGCCAGTGAAAGGTACAAGGAAGACAATACAGATAACCGTACCAATCACGTTAAAGGCGACATGGGCACCAGCAACACGTTTGGCAGCGATATTGGCTCCAAGAGAAGCAATAATAGCTGTAATGGTCGTTCCGATATTATCACCAAACAAGACTGGTAGGGCACCTTGTAGATCAATCAAACCACTTGCGTAAAGATTCTGTAGGATACCGATAGTTGCGGAAGAAGCTTGAATGAGTAGGGTTAGTCCAGTTCCGACAAAGACACCTAGAATAGGGCTCTTACTTAGTTCAACCATATAGTCTCTAAAGACTTGCAGGTCTTTTAGAGGTTCCATTGCACCGCTCATAAGATTGAGAGCGAAGAAGATACCACCTACACCAAAAATGATACGCCCGATGTTATTGATAGAGCGATTCTTGGTGAAGAAGAGACAAATCGCTCCGATGAAAAGCATTGGTAAGGCGTAATCTCCTAGCTTAAAACCGATGATAAAGGATGTAACGGTAGTTCCAATATTGGCACCCATGACAATACCGATAGCTTGACGCAAGGTCAAAAGTCCTGCGCTGACTAGCCCCACTGTAATGACTGTGACACCAGAACTTGACTGAATTAGCGCCGTCATACCGATACCAACTAGCACACCGAAGAACGGATTGCTGGTATATTTGTCAATGTAAAAACGAAGGCGATCTCCAGCAGCTTGTTGCAAACCGTCTCCCATGGTCTTGATACTATATAAGAATAGTCCCAGACCACCTAAAAAGTGAAATAAAATTTCCTGCCAATTAATGGACATTTCTTTTTCCTCCGAAAAATAATAACGGAATTTCTCCTATTCTATTTTAAAGGATAAAAGTAAATCTAACAAGTGTTAAGCTAAGATTTTAGAAAGAAAATTCGTTAGAAAAAGCAAAAATAATATACTCTAGCATGCCACAAAGATTAAATATCGAAAAATCTTGTGAAATCTTTCCTTATATTTCCAAAGTGTGATATAATAGTTTCGAATAAAATAAATAAAGGGGTTTTTGTAACATGGCAAAACTTACTGTTAAAGACGTTGACTTGAAAGGTAAAAAAGTCCTCGTTCGTGTTGACTTCAACGTACCATTGAAAGATGGCGTAATCACTAACGACAACCGTATCACAGCAGCTCTTCCAACTATTAAGTACATCATCGAACAAGGTGGACGTGCAATTCTTTTCTCTCACCTTGGACGTGTGAAAGAAGAAGCTGATAAAGCTGGTAAATCACTTGCTCCTGTAGCAGCAGACTTGGCAGCTAAATTGGGCCAAGACGTTGTTTTCCCAGGTGTCACTCGTGGTGCTGAATTGGAAGCAGCTATCAACGCTCTTGAAGATGGACAAGTTCTCTTGGTTGAAAACACTCGTTACGAAGATGTTGACGGCAAGAAAGAATCTAAAAACGATCCTGAACTTGGTAAATACTGGGCATCACTTGGAGATGGTATCTTCGTAAATGATGCATTCGGTACAGCTCACCGTGCACATGCATCTAACGTTGGTATTTCAGCAAACGTTGAAAAAGCAGTTGCTGGTTTCCTTCTTGAAAACGAAATTGCCTACATCCAAGAAGCAGTTGAAGCTCCAGAACGTCCATTCGTGGCTATCCTTGGTGGTTCAAAAGTTTCAGACAAGATCGGTGTTATCGAAAACTTGCTTGAAAAAGCTGATAAAGTTCTTATCGGTGGTGGTATGACTTACACATTCTACAAAGCACAAGGTATCGAAATCGGTAACTCACTTGTAGAAGAAGACAAAGTGGATGTTGCGAAAGCTCTTCTTGAAAAAGCAAACGGTAAATTGATCTTGCCAGTTGACTCAAAAGAAGCTAACGCATTTGCTGGTTACACTGAAGTGAAAGACACTGAAGGTGAAGCAGTGGATCCAGGCTTCCTTGGTCTTGACATCGGTCCAAAATCTATCGCTAAATTTGACGAAGCTTTGACTGGTGCGAAAACAGTTGTATGGAACGGACCTATGGGTGTATTTGAAAACCCAGACTTCCAAGCTGGTACAATTGGTGTGATGGACGCTATCGTGAAACAACCAGGAGTTAAATCAATCATCGGTGGTGGTGACTCAGCTGCCGCAGCGATCAACCTTGGACGTGCAGACAAATTCTCATGGATTAGTACGGGCGGAGGTGCTTCAATGGAACTTCTCGAAGGTAAAGTATTGCCAGGACTTGCAGCCTTGACAGAAAAATAAGATTTTATAAATAAATCAAAGAAGAGAGGGATGAAAGTTCCTCTTTTCTTTTGCTTAAAATAAAAACGCTTCCTCTCAACTATTACTCATAAAAATCACCGATTTATGATAAAATGGAAATAGAAAGTTGAGATTATGAGTTATTTTAAAAAATATAAATTCGATAAATCCCAGTTCAAACTTGGTATGCGAACCTTTAAAACAGGTATTGCTGTTTTTCTAGTTCTCTTGATTTTTGGCTTTTTTGGCTGGAAAGGTCTTCAAATCGGTGCTTTGACAGCCGTTTTTAGCCTGAGGGAGAGTTTTGATAAGAGTGTTCATTTTGGGACTTCGCGTATTCTAGGAAATAGTATCGGTGGCCTCTATGCCTTGGTCTTCTTCTTATTAAATACCTTTTTCCACGAAGCCTTTTGGGTGACCTTGGTAGTTGTTCCAATCTGCACTATGTTAACCATTATGACAAATGTAGCCATGAATAACAAAGCAGGGGTTATTGGTGGTGTAGCAGCTATGTTAATCATTACCCTATCGATTCCGAGCGGAGAGACAATTTTGTACGTATTTGCGCGTGTATCAGAAACTTTCATGGGAGTTTTTGTCGCAATTCTTGTAAATTACGATATTGATCGTATTCGGCTCTTTTTAGAGAAAAAAGAAAAATAATGTTACATTTTATAACATTATCATTTGACGTTTGTCTTTTTTTAGACTATAATAGACAGAAAGAAGGAAATTGTAAATGAAGGAAAAAGAATTTCGCCGAAATATGGCTGTTTTTCCTATCGGCAGTGTTATGAAGTTGACCGATCTATCGGCGCGTCAGATTCGTTATTATGAAGATCAAGAGTTGATTAAGCCAGATCGAAACGAAGGGAACCGTCGCATGTATTCCTTGAATGACATGGATCGTCTGCTTGAGATCAAAGATTATATCTCTGAAGGTTATAATATCGCTGCCATTAAGAAAAAATATGCTGAACGTGAAGCGAAATCCAAGAAAGCGGTGAGTCAGACTGAGGTGCGTCGTGCACTTCATAATGAACTCCTCCAACAGGGTCGCTTTACTTCAGTACGGTCACCTTTTGGTCGCGGTTAGGCAACCGCAAGTAGTTATACATTAAGGAGAAAACTCATGCCAATCACAGCTGCAGATATTCGTCGTGAAGTCAAGGAAAAAAATGTTACCTTTATTCGTCTCATGTTCTCAGATATTTTGGGAACCATGAAAAACGTCGAAATTCCTGCTACAGATGAACAGTTAGATAAAGTCTTGTCAAATAAGGCTATGTTTGATGGATCTTCTATTGAAGGTTTTGTACGTATCAATGAGTCAGATATGTACTTGTACCCTGACTTGGATACATGGACAGTCTTCCCTTGGGGAGATGAAAATGGAAGTGTTGCAGGTTTGATCTGTGATGTCTATACAACAGAAGGTGAGCCATTTGCAGGTGATCCTCGTGGCAATTTGAAGCGTGCTCTTCGTCACATGGAAGAAGTAGGATTCAAGTCCTTTAACCTTGGACCAGAGCCAGAATTCTTCCTATTTAAGTTGGATGAAAATGGAGACCCAACACTTGAAGTGAATGACAAGGGGGGCTACTTTGATTTGGCGCCTACTGACCTTGCGGACAATACACGTCGTGAGATTGTCAATGTCTTGACCAAAATGGGATTTGAAGTAGAAGCAAGTCACCATGAGGTTGCGGTTGGACAGCATGAAATTGACTTCAAGTACGATGAAGTTCTCCGTGCCTGTGATAAGATTCAAATCTTTAAACTTGTTGTTAAAACCATTGCTCGCAAACATGGGCTTTACGCAACCTTTATGGCAAAACCAAAATTTGGTATTGCTGGATCAGGTATGCACTGTAATATGTCCTTGTTTGATGCAGAAGGAAACAACGCCTTCTTTGATCCAAATGATCCGAAAGGAATGCAGTTGTCAGAAACTGCCTACCATTTCCTTGGCGGTTTGATTAATCATGCCTACAACTATACTGCCATCATGAACCCAACAGTTAACTCATACAAACGTTTGGTTCCAGGTTATGAAGCGCCTGTTTACATTGCTTGGGCTGGTCGTAACCGTTCTCCACTTGTGCGCGTTCCTGCTTCACGTGGTATGGGAACTCGTCTTGAGTTACGTTCAGTGGATCCGATGGCAAACCCATACATCGCTATGGCGGTTCTTTTGGAGGTTGGTTTGCATGGTATTGAAAACAAAATCGAAGCACCAGCTCCTATCGAAGAAAATATCTACATCATGACAGCAGAAGAGCGCAAGGAAGCTGGTATTACGGACCTTCCATCAACCCTTCACAACGCTTTAAAAGCTTTGACAGAAGATGAAGTTGTAAGAGCGGCTCTTGGAGAACATATCTATACTAGTTTCCTTGAAGCCAAACGAATTGAATGGGCAAGTTATGCAACCTTCGTCTCACAATGGGAAATTGATAATTATTTAGACCTTTACTAATACTAATATAGAAGGAAGATTGTCCGTGAGGATAATCTTTTTTTCTTGTATTTTATATCGAGGTGTGATATATTTTATATAACGAAGTGCGATATATCGAACTGGATAGGAGGTAGCTATAAATGGAATTAACGGATAAGATTCGTCGAGTTTATCTTCCGATGACGGAAACGGGCTTTTATATCTTGTTCTGTCTGCAAAAGGAAGGTCATGGGTACAGTATTACGCAAAAGGTCAAGGAGATGACAGATTTGCAAGTTTCGATTAGTCCTGGAACTATGTATGGAACCTTGTCAAAAATGGAAAAGGATGGTTTGATTTCCTTTGTCCGAGAAGAGGAAAAACGGAAAATCTATCAGATTACAGACTTGGGACGAAAAGTCTTAGATATTGAATTGAAGCGTATTGAACGCCTCTACAGAAATAGTCGGGAGGAAGGATGATGGAAAAGAAAATTGTTTATAGAATTGCTACCATTGCGGATTATGATAGAGAGGCTTTATATCTTAGAAAAATGCATGCTGAGGGCTGGAAACTCAAGGAAGTGACCTACTCTAACTTAGTAGTTGCGGTTAAGTATACTTTTGAAAAGTGCCAACCGGAGCAGGTGTCTTATCAGTTGGACTTTTATCCTATGAAAAAATCAGAGAGAGCCTCCTATTTACAATTATTTAAAGACTGTGGATGGGAGCATATTACAGACTTTAATGGTTTTTCCTACTTTAGAAAGCTTCATTCTGGAATTGAGTCGGATGCCGAGTTTGAAATTTATAATGATGCGTCTGGGAAGTTAGCTGTGGTTAAACGGATTTTAATAATTCGGATGATTCCTATTTTGCTTATCTTTTTGCTTATCTTTTCGGCTCTACTACCGGTTTTCTCAAAGTTTGTCAGTGGAGATAGTTCTTTCAGTTGGGACATGTTTTTGATTGTCTTAATAGATTTTGTTTTATTGATAATTAATGCGATTCAGATTTCTTATGTTTTGTGGAGATTGAGTCAAAAGTGGAAAGAATTATCTAATAAATAACACCAGGCATGTTTTCTAATTTTGGGGTAATACAATGGTTAGCAGAGTAGAATTTCGAATTTTCACTATTCTTAATTTGGACAAGGAAGAAGAATATTTACATGAGATGCATTTGAAAGGTTGGAAATATGGTAGGAATTGTTTTGGTTTTTTCTATTTTGACCAATGTCAACCGGAAGATGTCATCTACCGTATCTATGATTCTAGATTTCTTAAAAAGTATAAGCATGAACTGCAAGATTTTAGAGATAGAGGTTGGGAATTGATAGAAACAGGTTTTTGTTCAATTCTTCGTAAATCGTCTTCTGATTTACTTCCAGAGGATCAAGTCTATATGAGTAAGGGGCTCAGATGGGCAGTTATACAATATAGACTTCGTTTATGTGCAACTACTTTCTTAGGTGGTCTTGTTGTTTGCATGAGTTTGTTTAGAGAAGATCTTTCTATATCTTTCTTCATTATTTTTGTTTTGTATGCTTTACTGATTTCTTATCTAATCTATGGTTATTTCAGATTAAAAAGGAAATATCAAGTAGGTGGATAGTAAAGTTTCTAGGTCTTTAGACTGATTTTTAGCACTCTTGGCAAAAGAGTGCTAATTTTTTGAGTTTTTGTCTTGACATTCTCTTTTAAGGGTGTATAATAGAATCATAAGTTAGCACTTGGGTGTATCGAGTGCTAATTGATCAGACAGAGAGGAGTGATGAGATGGTTACAGAGCGTCAGCAGGATATTCTGAATCTGATTATTGACATCTTTACCAAAACGCACGAACCTGTCGGATCCAAAGCCTTGCAAGAGTCTATTAACTCTAGCAGTGCAACCATTCGTAATGATATGGCGGCTTTAGAAAAGCAAGGTTTGCTTGAGAAGGCCCATACTTCAAGTGGTCGGATGCCAAGTGTTGCTGGTTTTCAGTACTATGTGAAACACTCACTGGATTTTGACCGATTGGCTGAAAATGAGGTTTATGAGATTGTCAAAGCCTTTGATCAGGAATTCTTCAAATTGGAGGATATTCTGCAAGAGGCTGCTAATCTGCTAACAGACCTGAGTGGCTGTACGGTAGTAGCACTGGATGTTGAGCCGAGCAGGCAACGTTTGACAGCCTTTGATATCGTTGTTTTGGGGCAACATACAGCCTTGGCAGTATTCACCCTAGACGAGTCGCGAACGGTTACTAGTCAGTTTCTGATTCCAAGGAACTTCTTGCAGGAGGATTTGCTGAAACTGAAGAGCATCATTCAGGAACGTTTCCTCGGTCACACCGTTCTAGATATTCACTACAAGATTCGGACGGAGATTCCGCAGATTATCCAGCGTTACTTTACAACAACGGACAATGTCATCGATCTCTTTGAACACATTTTTAAGGAAATGTTTAACGAAAACATTGTGGTGGCGGGCAAGGTCAATCTCTTGAATTTTGCTACTCTAGCAGCCTATCAGTTCTTTGACCAACCGCAAAAGGTGGCCTTGGAGATTCGTGAGGGGCTGCATGAGGATCAGATGCAAAATGTCCGTGTTGCAGACAGTCAAGAGTCCTGTCTAGCTGATCTAGCTGTGATTAGTAGCAAGTTTCTTATTCCTTATCGGGGAGTTGGAATTCTAGCCATTATCGGTCCGGTTAATCTGGATTACCAGCAATTGATCAACCAAGTCAATGTGGTCAACCGTGTTTTGACCATGAAGTTGACAGATTTTTACCGCTACCTCAGCAGTAATCATTACGAAGTACATTAAGATTGAAATCATTAAAGGAGGCGAAAATGGCCCAAGATATAAAAAATGAAGAAGTAGAAGAAGTTCAAGAAGAGGAAGTTGTGGAAACGGTAGAAGAAACAACTCCTGAGAAATCTGAATTGGACTTGGCAAATGAACGTGCAGATGAGTTTGAAAACAAATATCTTCGCGCTCATGCAGAAATGCAAAATATCCAACGCCGTGCCAATGAAGAGCGTCAAAACTTGCAACGTTATCGTAGCCAGGACTTGGCAAAAGCGATTCTCCCTTCTTTGGATAACCTTGAGCGTGCACTCGCGGTTGAAGGTTTGACAGACGATGTCAAAAAAGGATTGGAAATGGTGCAAGAAAGCTTGATTCACGCTTTGAAAGAAGAAGGAATCGAAGAAATCACAGCTGACGGTGAATTTGACCATAACTACCATATGGCCATCCAAACTCTCCCAGCAGACGATGAACACCCAGCAGATACCATCGCCCAAGTTTTCCAAAAAGGCTACAAACTCCATGACCGCATCCTACGCCCAGCAATGGTGGTGGTTTACAACTAGGCTAGATAGCTTAAAAAAAACTTGTCCGAAACGACAATAAACTATGAAGAAAGATAAAATATATTTGGCTTTGCAATAGTGAGCGAAGCGAACCAAAGACGATACTCTTCGCCGTGGCGCTATTTGCGCAAACTTTTAGACCTTAGGCTCAAAGTTTAGTCAAAGAGATTGACGAAGTCAAGCTCTGACGGCGCCGCCACTTAAGAAGAGTATCAAAAAGAAAAATAGAATATAAAATTTAAGGAGAAAAACACATGTCTAAAATTATCGGTATTGACTTAGGTACAACAAACTCAGCAGTTGCAGTTCTTGAAGGAACTGAATCAAAAATCATCGCAAACCCAGAAGGTAACCGTACAACTCCATCTGTAGTCTCATTCAAAAACGGAGAAATCATCGTTGGGGATGCTGCAAAACGCCAAGCAGTTACAAATCCAGATACAGTCATCTCTATCAAATCTAAAATGGGAACTTCTGAAAAAGTTTCTGCTAACGGAAAAGAATACACTCCACAAGAAATCTCAGCTATGATTCTTCAATACTTGAAAGGTTATGCTGAAGACTACCTTGGCGAAAAAGTAACTAAAGCAGTCATCACAGTTCCTGCTTACTTCAACGACGCTCAACGTCAAGCAACAAAAGACGCTGGTAAAATCGCTGGTCTTGAAGTAGAACGTATCGTCAACGAACCAACTGCAGCCGCTCTTGCTTACGGTTTGGACAAGACTGATAAAGAAGAAAAAATCTTGGTATTTGACCTTGGTGGTGGTACATTCGACGTATCTATCCTTGAATTGGGTGACGGTGTCTTCGACGTATTGTCAACTGCAGGGGACAACAAACTCGGTGGTGACGACTTTGACCAAAAAATCATCGACCACTTGGTAGCAGAATTCAAGAAAGAAAACGGTATCGACTTGTCTACTGACAAGATGGCAATGCAACGTTTGAAAGATGCAGCTGAAAAAGCTAAGAAAGACCTTTCTGGTGTAACTTCAACACAAATCAGCTTGCCGTTTATCACTGCTGGTGAAGCTGGACCTCTTCACTTGGAAATGACTTTGACTCGTGCGAAATTTGATGATTTGACTCGTGACCTTGTTGAACGTACAAAAGTTCCAGTTCGTCAAGCCCTTTCAGATGCAGGTTTGAGCTTGTCAGAAATCGACGAAGTTATCCTTGTTGGTGGTTCAACTCGTATCCCAGCCGTTGTAGAAGCTGTTAAGGCTGAAACTGGTAAAGAACCAAACAAATCAGTAAACCCTGACGAAGTTGTTGCTATGGGTGCTGCTATCCAAGGTGGTGTGATTACTGGTGATGTCAAAGACGTTGTCCTTCTTGACGTAACACCATTGTCACTTGGTATCGAAACAATGGGTGGAGTCTTCACAAAACTTATCGATCGCAACACTACTATTCCAACATCTAAATCACAAGTCTTCTCAACTGCAGCAGACAACCAACCAGCCGTTGATATCCACGTTCTTCAAGGTGAACGTCCAATGGCAGCAGATAACAAAACTCTTGGACGTTTCCAATTGACTGATATCCCAGCTGCGCCTCGTGGAATTCCTCAAATCGAAGTAACTTTCGACATTGACAAGAACGGTATCGTATCTGTTAAAGCCAAAGACCTTGGAACTCAAAAAGAACAAACAATTGTCATCCAATCTAACTCTGGTTTGACAGACGAAGAAATCGACCGCATGATGAAAGATGCAGAAGCGAACGCTGAAGCAGATAAGAAACGTAAGGAAGAAGTTGACCTTCGTAACGAAGTAGACCAAGCAATCTTTGCGACTGAAAAGACAATTAAGGAAACTGAAGGCAAAGGCTTCGACGCAGAACGTGACGCTGCCCAAGCTGCCCTTGATGATCTTAAGAAAGCTCAAGAAGACAACAACTTGGACGAAATGAAAGCAAAACTTGAAGCATTGAATGAAAAAGCTCAAGGACTTGCTGTTAAACTCTACGAACAAGCTGCAGCAGCCCAACAAACTCAAGCAGGAGCAGAAGGTGCACAAGCAACAGGAAACGCAGGCGATGACGTCGTAGACGGAGAGTTTACGGAAAAATAAGATGCAAAGCCCGTTAAAACCTCACAGTGAAAATAGGAAATCTGACGCAGAAACTTTAGTTTCTAGGAAGATTTATCTTTTTCACCAAGAGGTTAGGGCGTGCTCGATTTAGCATTACTAGTTTGATTTTTAAAACTCGAACGTCGTAATGATAGGAAGAAATCCAGAGGTTGCAACCCAGCCTCTGTTTTTCGATAAAAAGGGTCTAAACCTGATTTATTTGGGGTTTGTCTCATCAATATGAAATACAGGAATTGAACCCGACCTAAATCGAGGTTTGATTCAAAATATCAATAGAAAGGAACAAAGGTGTTCGTAACTGAACACGGGTTCCCAAATTTCTTACTCAATATAACAGAAAGGAATTGAACCCGACCTAAATTCTCGGAAAAAAGATAAATCTGTCTAGGAGCATCGCTCCAGCGTCAGATTTCCTATTTTTCAGTCGAATTTTACGGTCTTGGTATCTTGTATGAACAATACTGAATTTTATGATCGTCTGGGGGTGTCAAAAAACGCTTCGGCAGACGAAATCAAAAAGGCTTATCGTAAGCTTTCCAAAAAATACCACCCAGATATCAACAAGGAGCCTGGTGCTGAGGAAAAGTACAAGGAAGTTCAGGAAGCCTATGAGACTTTGAGTGACGATCAAAAACGTGCGGCCTATGACCAATATGGTGCTGCTGGAGCCAACGGTGGTTTTGGTGGAGCTGGTGGTTTCGGCGGTTTCGATGGGGCAGGTGGCTTCGGTGGTTTTGAGGACATCTTCTCAAGTTTCTTCGGCGGAGGCGGTGCTTCACGCAATCCAAATGCTCCTCGTCAAGGGGATGATCTCCAGTATCGTGTGAATTTGACCTTTGAAGAAGCTATTTTTGGAGCTGAAAAAGAGGTTAAGTACAATCGTGAAGCAAGCTGTAGTACATGTAATGGTTCTGGTGCTAAGCCAGGAACAAGTCCAGTCACTTGTGGACGCTGTCATGGTGCTGGTGTTATTAACGTTGATACGCAGACTCCGCTTGGTATGATGCGTCGTCAAGTAACCTGTGATGTCTGTCATGGTCGCGGAAAAGAAATCAAAGATCCATGTACAACTTGTCACGGAACAGGTCATGAAAAACAAGCCCATAGTGTACATGTAAAAATTCCTGCTGGTGTGGAAACAGGTCAACAAATTCGCCTAGCTGGTCAAGGTGAAGCTGGATTTAACGGTGGACCTTACGGTGACTTGTATGTAGTGGTTTCTGTGGAAGCCAGCGACAAGTTTGAACGTGAAGGAACGACTATCTTCTACAATCTCAACCTCAACTTTGTCCAAGCAGCTCTTGGTGACACAGTTGATATCCCAACTGTTCATGGTGATGTTGAATTGGTTATTCCAGAGGGAACTCAGACTGGTAAGAAATTCCGTTTACGTGGTAAGGGAGCTCCAAGTCTTCGTGGTGGTGCAGTTGGTGACCAATACGTTACCGTTAATGTCGTAACACCGACAGGCTTGAATGACCGCCAAAAAGCAGCGCTTAAAGAATTCGCAGCTGCTGGTGATTTAAAAGTCAATCCAAAGAAAAAAGGCTTTTTTGACCATATTAAAGATGCCTTTGAAGGAGAATAATACTCTTCGAAAATCTCTTCAAACCGTGTCAACGTCGTCTTGCCGTATATATGTGACTGACTTTGTCAGTCTTATCTACAACCTCAAAACAGTGTTTGAGCAAGCTGCGGCTAGTTTCTTAGTTTGCTCTTTGATTTTCATTGAGTATAAATCAAATACTTTCCCAGACTTTCCGCCGTAATGAAAACACCTGAAACCGTTTGATTTCAGGTGTTCGGAAACTTTGAGACCTAGGCTCAAAGTTTAGGTATGGAACTTCGAAGAAGGTCGCTACCGTCCGTCATTACTTAAGGAAAGTCTTAAAAAATCTATAAACTAAAAAGAGCCAATTGGCTCTTTTTACTTATCTTCCATTTCCTGTGTTTCTTTGATAACAGCTAGTCTAGTCTGGATATCCTTTTCCAAGACCTTAAACTTGTAAGTTAGGTCTTCTTGATATTCCTTGATGAGTTCTTTTTGCTGGTCGATGATTTGCAGGCTATTTTGGATAATATCCACATCATCCTTGATAGCTTGAACACGGTCAGTGGTATTCAAGACTTCACCTGTGATGGTTTGGCGATTTTTTGTGACCAGATAACTTCCGGCTGCAGCTCCTGCAAATAGCAGTAGATTGGATAATTTCATAGCAACTCCTTATGCGTTTTTGATGGTTTCAGCGACTTGAGCAAGTTTGTCAAAGTCTGGTTCGTGGGCGATAAAATCAATCTTGAGGTCATCGTCCGCACTGTAGCGAGGTACGAGGTGAACGTGGGTATGAAAGACGGTTTGCCCTGCGATTTCTTCACAGTTGGCAATGATATTCATACCAGCAGCCTTGGTAGCTTTCATGACTTTTTGAGCTACTTTTGGTACTTGGGCAAAGAGTTGGCTGGCGCTAGTAGCATCCATTTCTAAAAGATTGCGATAGTGTTCTTTTGGCACGACCAAGGTGTGTCCTGGTGTCACTTGAGAGATATCAAGAAAGGCAAGAACCTGCTCATCTTCATATACTTTTGAAGCAGGAATTTCCCCTGCGATGATTTTACAAAAAATGCAATCTGACATAAAATCTACCTCTACTGTATTGAATTTTGATATAATATAGCTACATTATACCAGATTTGGAGAAAATATGTTAGAAATTAAAAATCTGACAGGTGGCTATGTCCATGTCCCTGTCTTGAAAGATGTGTCCTTTACTGTTGAAAGTGGGCAGTTGGTCGGTTTGATTGGTCTCAATGGTGCTGGTAAATCGACGACAATCAATGAGATTATTGGTCTGTTGACACCTTATAGTGGCTCCATCAATATCAATGGCTTGACCCTGCAAGAAGATGCAACGAGCTACCGCAAGCAAATAGGCTACATTCCTGAAACACCTAGCTTGTATGAGGAATTGACCCTCAGAGAGCATATCGAAACGGTTGCCATGGCTTATGGTATTGAGCAGAAAGTGGCTTTTGATCGAGTAGAACCCTTGTTAAAAATGTTCCGTCTGGACCAGAAATTAGACTGGTTCCCTGTTCATTTTTCAAAAGGGATGAAGCAGAAGGTCATGATTATCTGTGCTTTTGTGGTGGATCCGAGTCTTTTCATTGTGGATGAGCCTTTCCTTGGGCTCGATCCGCTGGCTATTGCAGACTTGATTCAGCTTTTGGAAGTGGAAAAGCAAAAAGGCAAGTCTATTCTCATGAGTACCCACGTGCTGGATTCGGCTGAGAAGATGTGTGATGCCTTTGTCATTCTTCACAAGGGAGAGGTGCGTGCCAAGGGAAATCTCCTGCAACTGCGCGAAGCCTTTGATATGCCTGAGGCTAGTTTGAATGATATTTACTTGGCTCTGACCAAAGAGGAGGAGCTATGAAAGACTTGTTTTTAAAGAGAAAGCAGGCTTTTCGTAAGGAGTGTGTCGGTTATCTGCGCTATGTGCTCAATGACCACTTTGTCTTGTTCCTGCTTGTCTTGTTGGGCTTTCTAGCCTACCAGTACAGTCAACTCTTACAACATTTTCCTGAAAATCATTGGCCTATCCTTTTATTTGTAGGAATTACCTCTGTTTTACTTTTGCTTTGGGGAGGAATTGCTACCTATATGGAGGCTCCGGACAAGCTCTTTCTCTTAGTCGGAGAAGAGGAAATCAAACTCCATCTTAAGCGTCAAACTGCCATTTCCCTAGTCTTTTGGCTCTTTGTACAGACCCTTTTCTTACTTTTATTTGCGCCCTTATTTTTGGCAATGGGTTATGGTTTGCCAGTTTTTCTGGTCTATGTGCTTTTATTTGGGGTAGGTAAATATTTCCTCTTTCGTCAAAAGGCCAGCAAATTTTTCACTGAAACTGGACTGGACTGGGACTATGTCATTTCTCAAGAAAGCAAGCGTAAGCAAATCTTACTTCGTTTCTTTGCCCTCTTTACGCAGGTCAAGGGAATTTCAAACAGCGTCAAGCGTCGTGCCTATCTGGACTTTATCCTAAAGGCTGTTCAGAAGGTGCCTGGAAAGATTTGGCAAAATCTCTATCTGCGTTCTTATCTGCGAAATGGAGACCTCTTTGCCCTCAGCCTTCGTCTGCTCTTGCTTTCCTTGCTGGCGCAGGTCTTTATCGAGCAAGCTTGGATTGCGACAGCAGTGGTGGTTCTCTTTAACTACCTCTTGCTCTTCCAGTTGCTGGCTCTCTATCACGCCTTTGACTACCAGTATTTGACTCAACTTTTTCCACTGGACAAGGGGCAAAAGGAAAAAGGCTTGCAGGCGGTTGTCCGAGGATTGACCAGTTTTGTTTTACTTGTGGAATTAGTTGTCGGCCTTGTGACCTTCCAAGAAAAACTAGCCCTTCTAGCCTTACTGGGAGCTGGTTTGGTTTTACTAGTCTTGTACTTACCTTATCAGGTAAAACGTCAGATGCAGGACTAAAACTTGCTTATATGATACTAAAAAAGAAGTTGAGTTCAATCTAGCTCAGCTTCTTTTATTTTCTACAAGAGAATGGTTGGTCCGTAGAGACTCAACTTGGTCTTGACTTGGTCAAAGTGGAAACGGTCATAGGCCCGCCAAGCAGCGCGAGTAGGAGCATCTGGATAAAGAGCGCTGAGTCCCATGAGAAGACTGGAAGTCTGGTAGAATTTTTCCAGTTCAATCAAGACTCGATTATCCACTGTCTCAGCCTTGGCTAAAAAACCAAGAATAGAGTTTAATTGCTCCTGAAAGCGGACGTCGTCAGCGGTTGCCTGTTTGCATGCTTGATAGGCTTTGTTTAAGTCAGTTATCAAAGTCTGAGCTCTTTTGATAGGGTCTGTATCTGTCATGAGAATTCCTCCTCTAATCTGGGTGCTAGTTTTGATTCTAGCAACTGTGTTTTGATACTGTCATTCTATCACTTTTATCTTCTTTTTCACCATCAAATCTTTAATTGTTCTTGAAATTTCCTGAATGGTACTGTTAAGATTTTATGATAAAATAGTGGTAAGCCCATCATGATGTTGTAGAAAAATAATCCTTTTAGGAGTTTTCAAAGACTGTTTAGGATTTGGTGGGCTTGTGTTAGATTTTTTCTGTTATTCTCTTCTTAGGAGGAGAATCCAATGAAACATATGATTATTCAGACACAGAAAATAGCCTATAAAGTAAACGTCGACGATATCTACTATATCCAAGCACATCCAACTAAAGCCCATACTGTACAGATTGTTACAGAAGAAGCTAGTTTTAATATGGTTCAAAATTTAAGTAATCTTGAGAACCAATATGGGGAAACCTTGATGAGATGTCATCGAAATTGTTTGGTTAATCTTGATAAATTAAAATCGATTGATTTTCAAGAAAGAATCCTTTTTCTCGGAGAAGAAGGTCAATACGCTGTCAAGTATGCCAGACGTCGCTATAGAGAAATTCGTCAAAAATGGTTGAAAGAAGGAGAGTAAGAAGATGAGAATATTTGTTTTAGAAGATGATTTTTCCCAACAGACTAGGATTGAAACGACGATTGTGAAACTTTTGAAAGAACATCATATCACTCCCAGCTCTTTTGAGATCTTTGGCAAGCCAGACCAACTGCTGGCAGAGGTGCATGAGAAGGGGGCGCATCAACTATTCTTTTTGGACATTGAGATTCGAAATGAGGAGATGAAAGGTCTAGAGGTGGCTAGAAAGATTCGGGATCGGGATCCGTATGCCCTGATTGTCTTTGTGACGACTCACTCGGAGTTTATGCCCCTGTCCTTTCGCTACCAAGTGTCTGCTCTGGACTACATTGATAAGGCCTTGTCGGCAGAGGAGTTTGAATCTCGGATCGAGACAGCCCTCCGCTATGCCAATAGTCAAGATGGTAAAAGTCTGGCGGAAGATTGCTTTTACTTTAAATCAAAATTTGCCCAATTCCAGTATCCTTTTAAAGAGGTTTACTATCTCGAAACGTCGCCTAGAGCCCATCGTGTTATTCTCTATACCAAGACAGACAGGCTGGAATTTACGGCGAGTTTAGAGGAGGTTTTTAAGCAGGAACCCCGTCTCTTTCATTGCCACCGCTCTTTTCTCATCAATCCTGCAAATGTGGTGCATTTGGATAAGAAAGAAAAACTCCTTTTCTTTCCCAATGGTGGAAGCTGTCTAATCGCGCGTTATAAGGTCAGGGAAGTGTCTGAGGCTATCAATAACTTACACTAAGCTAGGAGAGTTTATGAATATTGCTTGGATATTATTGCATACACTTGTTACTCATGGACTAGAAATTGTCATTTTCTTTAAGGTGGATGGAATTGGTCTCACTTTTGAGAGGATTTTTAAAGCCTTTCTTTTTAAGATACTGTTGGCCTTTGTTTTTTTAATGATTGGCTATATGGTAGGAGATAGTTTCCTATTTTATTTTATGGAACCCTTGTACGGTATAGGCTTGTCTTTCTTACTGTTAAGAGGGCTTCCTAAAAAACTTCTCTTCTTTTATGGTCTCTTTCCAATGATATTGGTGAATCTCTTTTATAGAGGTCTTTCTTATTTTGTGCTTCCATTTTTGGGACAAGGGCAAGTACATGATGATTACTCTTTGATTTGGTTGTGTATAATAATTTTCAATTTCTTCATTTCTCTAGCCTTTTTGAAATGGTTAGACTATGATTTCACTAACTTGAGAAGGGAGATTCTAGATAAAGCTTTTCAAAAGTCCCTGACTAAAATTAACTGGATAATGGGGGCTTACTATTTGGTGATACAAACTCTATCTTACCTTGAATATGAACAAGGTATTCAATCAACGACTGTTCGCCATCTCATCCTAGTCTTTTACCTGCTCTTTTTTATGGGGATTATCAAGAAATTGGATACCTATTGGAAGGACAAACTCCGTGAGAGACTGGACCAAGAGCAGGTCCTGCGCTATAGAGATATGGAGCGCTATAGTCGACATATAGAGGAACTTTACAAGGAAGTACGGAGCTTTCGCCATGACTACACCAACCTTTTGACCAGTTTACGTCTGGGCATTGAAGAGGAGGATATGGAGCAGATAAAAGAGGTCTACGATTCGGTCTTAAAGGATTCTAGTGAAAAATTGCAGGACAATAAATATGACCTGGGCCGATTAGTGAATATTCGTGATAAAGCCCTCAAAAGTCTCCTAGCAGGAAAGTTTCTAAAAGCCAGAGATAAGAAGATTATCTTTAATGTCGAAGTTCCTGAGGAGATTCAGGTCGAGGGGATGAGCCTGCTTGACTTTCTAACCATTGTGTCTATCCTTTGTGACAATGCTATTGAAGCTAGTGTAGAGGCCAGTCAATCTCATGTTTCAATCGCCTTTTTAAAGAATGGAGCACAGGAGACCTTCATCATCGAAAATTCCATCAAAGAAGAGGGCATCGATATTTCTGAAATCTTCTCCTTTGGAGTTAGTTCTAAAGGGGAGGAGAGAGGAGTTGGTCTCTATACCGTTATGAAGCTTGTGGAAAGTCATCCCAATACCAGTCTCAATACTACCTGCCAAAATCAAGTCTTTCGTCAGGTGCTTACTATGATACCTACAGAATGATGAAAAAATAAGACCGAGAGTTCTTGTTACTCGGTCTTATTTTTTTATAGTTGTATTGGATGATGAAGTCCTTTCGTATTGTTATGCTTAATTATATTAAGGTCGTATAAGAAATCTTCCCACCATCCTCCACCTGTAATTTGGTTGAGTTCGGTAGCTGTTAGTTCTTGAAATGAAGTTAGGTTTTGATTCTTATCCATGTTATGATTCTCCTTTTTGATAAGATAATAAATAGTTATAGAGTGTTATCTGAAAACTAATCAGAATGGGTTAAAATTTTATCTTTGAAATAATCAAAATATGTTTTCTTTGCAGTTACACTAGTGACGCGACCTTGTAAGCCGTATTGGATGAGTTTACTATCCTCATTAGATAGTTTTGCAAGAGCGGTTACTTTAAAGAGATTTCCTTGCTCTGTTCTGGTAGGAGTTTGATCAATTGTCTGAAGTTGACCGATGATGGTAATGCCGTGATTTCCAATCTTCTCCAGTTTTAATCTTACAGTTTGTCCTTTATCTAGTAGAGGTAGATAGTCAGAAGATACGTAGTAAGTGATTAGTACTTCTCTTGTATCTGTGATGACAGGGAATATTTGAGCAATTTCTGTACCAGTTGGAATTCTATTTTTACCTTCAAATTCGCTGTTCAGATGAACGATACCTTTACTTGGAGCGGTTAAGGTATTGTTTTCTAAGCGCTGCGTTGCTTGATCTAGTTGTACTTTTAATTCTGTTAATTGATTCTCCACGGTTAGTTGTTGCTGTGAGGCTGTCTGTAAAAACTGAGTGCGGAGTACTTCAATTTTGGTTGCTAAACTATTATCATAAGTTGCTACACTTCCGATACCAGCTTGCTGGATTTTGAGGCTTGTGATAGATGATTCAAGACCTGCAATACTTTGATTAATTTGAGATAAAAATGGCTCCTCTGCAGTTCCTTGTGTTTGTCCTTGTGAGGCTACAAGATAACGATTCAAAATTGACTGATGTGGATTGCCAGTTGGTAAGCGAGCCCTTTTATTTATGATAGCATCTCTCAGCTCCTGGTATTCTCCAATTTGTTGTTGAACTTTTGTAATTTCTTGTTCGATGGCTGATGAACTGCTATTGGCAAGATTAGCTTGATTTGAAACCTCAGTGTTAGTCTTTGAGATGCCTAGCTCAATATCATGGGATTGTTTAGTAAAATTCATAAAGGTATTATGGTAGCCAAATTCATCCTCGCCAGAAAAAAGATCAGTCGCTTTTTCTAAGCTTTGTTTCAAAATTCCAAGTCCTTCTTTTTGCTTCTCAAGTCTTTGTAGTTGAGTTTCTAAGGCAGTTTTCTGACTTTCTTCCATTGTTTCAGAGTATTTGATGAGTAAGTCCCCTTTTTCAACTACTTGATTTGCCACTAAATGATTAGCAAGGATAGGATTATCACTGGTCGACTGAATAGATGCAATGACACTTGTAGGGGTGATTTCCCCTTGGGAAGTGACAGTAATTTCTTTTGTAGCAACAAGGGAGAAAATCAAGATGAAAGTAAATAATAATGAAAGAGGTATAATTAACACTGTCGCATAGTTATGGTAACGTCTCTGATAAAACTCGACGCTTCTAAAAAGATTAGGATTCATGACATTCTCCTTATTTATTGAATAGATGATGGTAGAAGCCTTGCGCCTGCATTAACTCTTGGTGACTACCAACTTCAATGATTTTCCCCTGGTCAAGAACAATGACACGGTTAGTTCGTTCGGCTATACTGAGACGATGGGCTACAAAGAGAATGGTTTTATCAGTTAGGGACATAAGATTATCTATAACTTTTTTCTCAGTCAAGACATCAAGACCGCTAGTAGCTTCATCTAGTATTAGAACAGGAGCTTTAGTTAAAAGAGCACGAGCGAGAGCGATTCGTTGCTTTTGTCCTCCTGATAGACCAGCTCCATCAGAGAGCTGAGTTTGATAGCCCATAGGCATTCTTTCAATGTCTTGACGGATTTCAGCTAATTCACAAGCTCTTAGAATATCTTCTTGGCTAATCATATGATTACCGCCCAAGGTTAAATTTTCCAAGATAGAGCCATTAAAGATATAGGCTTGTTGGGGTAGGTAATTAATATGACGGCGCAAGACTTTTTTATCAATGTTTTTAATATCCTGATGATTGATGGAAATATGTCCTTTGTAGGGTTCAAAGAAATTGACAATCATTTTGGCTAAAGTTGTTTTACCAGAACCACTAACTCCAACTAGGCTAACCTTATCTCCTTGTTTAATCGTGAGATTAATATCTGTTAAGGTATCTCGTCCAAAACCATACTTATAAGAAAGGTCATCGAATTCAATATCGCCCATCAAAAAATGTGAATGAACAGGGTTTTCTTGAACTTGAAATTCAGATTCGACTAGATAGACTTCGTTCAAACGGTTATTAGCGACCTTCGCAGATTGGAGTTTGGTTTGGAGGTTGATAATATTTTCCATAGGAGTTGTAAAGTAAGAAAGAAGTGTGTTAAAGGTAATCAGCTGACCGATAGAAATTTTACTCGACATGACTAATTGAGCGCCAAACCATAGGATAAGGATATTCAGAACTAATTTTGTTCCCTGCTTTAAACTTGTTTGTAAAATAGAATATTTACTGAGCTTAAAGGATTTTTCTAAATAATCTACAAATTCGCTGTCTATATTTTGATAGCGATTTTCTTCACTCGTGAGCGACTTGATAGTTTCAATCCCGTTGATATCTTCGATAATGGCAGAGCTAACCATAGAATTACTTTGCATGACATCATGGTTCATTTTTTCGAAAGGCTTCATAAAAGAAAAGATGATGAACATGTATATAGGAATAGAAATAAGAGAAAGAAGGAAGAGATTAGGGTTTTGTGCCAGCAAGACTCCCCCTACAAGAATCAGAATAGAAACATCCAGAAAAAGAGAAAGAATGGTAGAAGCCAAGGCATCTATAATAGAGTTAGCATCTGTGAACCGTGAAATGATTTCTCCTGTGCGACGTGTCGCAAAGAAAGACATAGGAAGTTCAAAAATATGGCGAATATAGGATAAAATCACATCAATACTTAATCTCTGACTCAGAACAGTTAGGAGATAATCTCTGGAGAAGCCCATGACTTGTTGGAGGATATAGGTTACAACCAGACCAACTGAGATGATTCCTAAAGTTGATTTCATCTGATTTGGAATGTATTCATCCAAGATTCCTTGGAGATAATAAGAACCACCTATATTGATAATCGTGACCAATAAGCTTGAGAGAACAATGTAAGCAATGAGAGATTTTTGTTTGAAAATCAGAGGAAGGAAGCTTAGTAGACCATTCTTTTTATCTTTATGGGGTTGATAGCTAGGTTTGGGAGCTAGAAAAATAGCTACTCCAGTCCATTCAGAGAAAAAGCGTTCTTTTGACATTTTGGTGATTTTTACAGAAGGGTCAGGATCACCAATAACCAGATAGTCTTTCTTTGTTTGATAGACAACATAGTAATGTTGGAGTTTTCCTTCTTTGTTAACGTGAACGATAAAAGGATAGGGGACATCACTCATATCAAAGAGCGTTTTATCTGCTTGAACAGGTCTTGTTTCAAAGCCCATTTCATCAGCGGCTTTTACAATGCCAAGAGCAGTCGTCCCTTCTTTATTGGTCTTTGCAAGTTCTCTCAAGTGAGCTAGAGAAAAATCTGAACCATAGAATTTAGCAATCGAGGCTAAGGCAGCAACACCGCAGTCTCTAGCATCTATTTGAGGAACAAATGTACGTTTATAAGAAGTCATTGGCAATTCCTTTCATATAGTGGATAGGTCTATTATGACATAAAAACAATTTCGTGCTTTATAAAATCTTGAATAGTCATTGAAACTTCCTGAATGGTAAAAAAGTGATTAGAAATTATCTTTTAAAAAAATTTTAGAGGTGGTTTTAAATAAAAAAGCTAATTTAAGACGGTTCGATGACAATTCAAGATTTGGATGAAAAACTTTAACAAATAGTGCTATACTGAAATTGTCAAAGTTGCAACAGGACAAAAATTAAAAATAAAAAAGGAGTATTTGTCATGAATACAAAAATGATGGAACAATTTGAGATTATGGATACTGATGTGCTTGCTTGTATTGAAGGTGGCGGTTGGATAAAATGTGGACTCGGTGTAGTTGGAGGTGCATTGACTGGAGGAGTTGCTGGTGGTGCTGTGGGCACTGTAACGCTACCTATCATTGGTACTGTATCTGGAGCTGCTGCTGGTTTTTGGGGCGGAGCGGCAACGGGTGCTGCTACATTCTGTTAAAAATCGCTCTTCATTACTAAGCTGAATTTAGTTGGAACGGAGTAAATAATTATGAACAAGAAAAAGATAGTTTCGACTATATTATGTATAGTATTTCTTATAATGTCAGTGGCTAATTTTTTTAGAGACTTAACCCCATTGCTATTCATTTTGAATATTATTGGCCTAACTTGTTTTTTAGTGTTAACATACATTAGCATAAAAGACATGATCTTAAATAGAAGTAAATGATGATTTGGTTAGTCCTAGAACCAATCAACTTATGTATATCGGCTTGACAGGTTTTATGTCTATTATCTATTTGTATAGAGGTATCACAGTAGCAGAATCCTATCAACAACTAATCGCTTATATTGGCGCTGTTCTCTGCTTAATTATCATGCTTCTGCTTATGTGGGGCTTGAAGTATTATAAAAAGTAGAGCTTAATGAAGTATAAAAGAAAAGGGTAAGTGTTTTCGCAATACTTACCTTTTTATAATGAATTTTTTGCAATTCAAGATGTTTCGATGACCATTTAAGATTTATATGAATTTGTAATATTAAATAAGGTAAGATAAAGATAACAAATGTAAAGGAGTATTCTTATGAAGAATCAAAAGATAAAATCGCTATTACTTGTACCACTTGTATTTGCATCTATTACTACGGGTGTTGTATATGCAGAAGAACAGCCTACTACTTCATCTATCCAGGCGAATGATAGTTCTGTTGTGGCACCAGATTTGCCATCGACTAAGGAAAAGGTGGAGCATAAACCTTCTGTTGTAACCCCAGAAGAGTATGAGAAGAATGTTACGGACTTTAAAAAGATAGATATTGAAGCTGTACGTCAATCTTTTACAGAGGATCAATTGGAACATACTATTTATTTTGGTAGAAAAACTTGCTCTCATTGTCGTCAATTTTCTCCTGAATTGAAAGAATTTAATAACTTGATTGAAAAGAAGTTAGAGTATTATGATTTGGATGGTAAGGATTTTGATGGGGAAGCGAGAGAGTTTCTATTTAAAAAAGTCGGTATTCCAGGAACACCAACAATTTTGTATTTAAAAAATGGACATCCGATATCTGGATGGGTTGGTGGCGGAGCAACTGCACAGCAGGTGTATGATTATATGTACTCGAGAAACTCACCTAAGCAAACGGAGACAGTGAAACCTTCTGAGGAAACAGTAACTGAAAGTGTCCGTGATGAGAATACTAGAAGTGACAGCATGAGTATTAGTAATAAAGTTGTAAGCGACAGCAAAGGTATGAGTGATGAAAAAAGAACCGAAATGAAAATATCCAATGATAATCCCAATTCTAATAGCGAAAATAGTGGGAAAGTGGAGAGTACAAACTCAACTTCTAAAGCTAAAACTACTCAATCTGACAATTTAGCAATGTTAGACAATAAGAATCAATTGGAAACTCTCAAACCTATTTTTGATGCTGCTCAAGAAAATAAAACTCCTTCAACTGATGTTAAGGGGACTGATTATGTAAGCGAATCTATTACTTCGAATGAAAAATTATTACCGAAAACAGGCGAGGAAGAAAGTTACCAACTGATTCGGCTAGCTGTCGCGTTTTTTATGGCTTCTATAATGATTAAAATGAAACAAAAAATTCATAAATAAAAATAGATGGTAAACAGGTGAAATGATACTATTTGTTTGTAATAACATATGGTTAGAATTTGCCTATAGACAAGAGTGAAAGGGCAAGTATGTTTTTAATGCTTGCTTTTTAAATTTTTTAACAATTCAAGACGTTTCGATGACAATTCAAGATTTGGATGAAAAAAATTAATAAACGATGATATACTAAACTTGTCAAAGTTGCAACAAGACAAAAATTAAAAATAAAAAAGGAGGTATTCCTCATGGAAACAAAAACAATGACTCAATTTGATGTTTTGGATACTGAAATGCTGGCTAGCATTGAGGGAGGAACTGATTGGGGAACAGTAGGAAAAGGAGCTGTCTATGGAGCAGGTATCGGAGTTGCTATGTGTGGGGTAGGAGGACTCCTTACTGGTGGTGCCACATGGGCTATGACTGCTGCCTGTGCTTGGGCTGGAGCTAAACTTGGTGGTTCTTTTACTGCAATTGCTGATAATATTTGGTCATAGAAGGGAATAGAAATTATGTTTAATTACAAAATAGTAGATAATCAAGAATTAAGTAATATTTCTGGAGGTGGATTGGGAGGAGATGTACTTGTAGGAGCCTTGTCGGGTGCATTTCAGGCAGGACAATCTTGTATTGCTGGAGGCCCCCAAGCTTACTTTATTTGCGCAGCAGGAGGCGCTATAGTAGGTGGCTTTGTAGCTTATGGATTGAGACCACCAAAATAGTTTTAAAAAGGAATGAGTGTTAATATGTTAAACGAAACTATGATTCAGCTTATACTCATTGCAATTTGTTGTGTGTACATTATTTTTAACACCAAGGCTGATAAAAACCAAAAGAGAGGATATCGTACAGCTTTGTACCTTTTCGTTATGGCTGGTATTATATCCTATATTATGAATTATTTGAACTGGTTAGATTTTTTCTTACTGATAACTCCGATAATGTGCCTATTTAAATTTGAAGATCAATGGAGTTAGCAACATTTGACACTTCAATAGGTTATTAACTATCCTTTGGCTCATTGTCAACTGTAGTGAGTTGAAGAAAAGCTAAGATCAAGAAAGGACGAATTTCATCCTTTCTTTTTTAAGTACGACGGGCATGTCGTATATCTGAGGTGTAAGTCCTCGGTGGACACCTGCTACTGGTGAACCCAATAATGATTCCCAGGCCTGACTATCGTGAGGTAGCGAGGAGAGGAAGGCAGAAAACTAACCACTTTTAGAGGGTTAAATAGTAGTTAATGCATAGGTAAAAAAGCATGGTAAATAGTTAGTATTAGCGGAAGTAGAAAAGTTAAAAATGAAAGGAAATTATCATGAGTAAAAATAGTAGAACAGAAAAAGCTAAAGTAACAGAAAGTGCAGATTTTGGAGCATATTTTTTAATCTTAGCAGTTTTAGCCGTCGGGGCGCTTGCTTATTTTTCAGAAGATTTTGGGACAAGGTGGGCAAAAGTTATAGAAATAGTCGGAGCACCGTTTTCTTTAGGTTTAGGTTTTTTTGCTTTTGATAAAGGTTTTGAACTGCTAAACGATTATAAAAAGAATAAAAGAAAAGAAGACGAAGAGGAAGAAAAAAAACAACACTCAGAACTAAAAAATGTAAAATAAAGGGGTAAAAAATGGCAAGGAGAAAGAAGTCACTTGGAGAAGAATATGGGAAGATGGTGTTATCAAGGACGATAGCAACCTATGAAAAAGCAATCAACGCTGAAAAATAACATTTTCAGATGAAAAGATGGAGGAGCTAGACAACATACTATCTAATGGAATGGGGTTGCTTGATGGAGTACAAGCAACGGTATTCTAACAGGACGAAAATAAAAAAAGGCATTCCTCGTGAATACAAAAACAATGTTTCAATTTTCAGAAGCTAACAGTTAAAGTTTGTCTTTGTCCAGTTTGACTTTTACCATAGTATGTGAGGTATATTAAATGAATAAGAAATCCTTTTTTATCATCTGTTCTACGTTAATCATAGCATCTAATCTTCTCATGATTTCCGTGGTGAACAAGGGAGAAGAAACGGGGAGCAACCTGTTTGTGATTGCTATAGCCTGTGTTTTGCTACCAGCCTTTTTATATGCAGTTGAAAACCGACTGACTTCACTGGTAAGAGTAGAATCAATACTCCTGATTCAGTTGACAGTTATATCCCTACTCCGTCTTATCAACAGAATAGGGAGTACGCCTGAAATCTTCAACATTATTATTACCCTTCTCGTTTTGGCAAGTGGGACAGCTGCTATCCTTGTTGCGATCATGAGAATATATGAGAACATACGGAAGTGAGGGTGAGTAGTTCTCTATTTTGTATTTTCACATTGTCAACTTCCCTCAGGGCAAGTATGTTTTTCATGCTTGCTTTTTAAATTTTTTAACAATTCAAGATGTTTTGATGACCATTTATGATTTGAGTGATCCAAGGATAAAATGAGTGCTATACTAACAGTGTAAAGGTTGTAACTAAACTAAGATAAAGCATACATTTAGGAGGAAATTTTATGAAGAAAAAAATACTGATTATTTTCGTTCTATATCTGATCATGTCTACCCTTCTTTATCCGCTTAGGGAGAGTATTTGGTATCATCTATTTTATACCATAGCCTATATGATTGCGGTTGTGATCTATTTTGCTTTAACTAAAAAGAAAGGAGCAAAGAAATGAAAACTTTTCTTGCTAAAAAACGGAACGTCTTCCTTGCGAGACTGTTCCTAGGTCAGTTGCCCTTACTTGTCTCTACTTATCTATTTCTATCTCGTCAGTTTTTAAATTTTTCCTTGGTTTTCCAATTTCTTTTAGTGGTTCTTAACTTGGCTTCAATTTTAGTTACTGTTTACCTCACTAGGGAGATGAGGATAAGAGAGTTTGAAGATGATGATTTGGTTAGTCCTAGAACAAATCAACTTATGTTCATTGGTTTGACAGGTTTTATGTCTATTATTTGTTTGTATAGAGGTGTCACAGCAGGAGAATTCTATCAACAATTAATTGCCTATATTGGCGCTATTCTCTGCTTGATTATCATGCTTCTGCTCATTTGGGGATTGAAGTATTATAAAAAGTAGGGGAAGAGTTTTCTTCTTAATCTGGGGCTAGTCTATAGACTGGCAGGAGGAGATTATCATGTATAAACACTTATTTTTCCTAGATTCCAAAACCTTAGACTGGTTGACACCTTATATTCTGGTCTTGGCTTCTGACACCATTGCCTTTAATGTTTTTGTGCTAACCTTTGTATCTGCGGTGGTCTTTAATTCCCTAAATTCCATGCTAGCTTTAATGGCTATATTCTTAGGGGCTGGCTACGTGGTCGGATTTTGGTTACTCAAATGGTTTGTTTTGGAAAGACTAGATCTAAAGAATGACGTGTAGGAAGTCTGTTTGGTGAGGAGGATAGCTTTATGGCCATTTTCAATAAGTGTCATGCCTTGTTTTTGGGATTTTTAGTATTTGCAATCATTGGTACAGCGGGATATTCCGTCAATCAAGGGGATTATTTTCAACACCAGTACACATTCATTATTATAAAGAGTCTCTTGCTTTTCCTTAGTTTTGGCTATGCGAAATGGTTTGACATGATTTCTTTTGGGATGTTAAGCAAGAAACAACTCATGCTGTTCATTGGAATCTTTCTTCTCACTGTGCTGGTAAATATAGGTTATCATGCCTTTTTCTCAGTTGCTTCTGGTGCTTCGGCTCAACACCTTGAGGAAACGAGTAAAGGACTTTCGCTTTCCTTTATTGTAAGTGCCACAGTTTTGGCCCCTATCCATGAGGAACTCCTGTTTAGAGGACTTCTTCAGGGTGCTGTTTTTGACAATTCTTGGTTAGGGCTTGTACTGACTTCCTCTCTCTTTTCTTTTATGCATGAACCTTATGATATCCCTTCGTTTTTCTATTATCTACTGGGGGGCTTGTTGCTGGGCTTTGCTTATAAAAAGAGCCAAAACCTATGGGTTTCTACTCTAGTTCACATGTTTTACAATGCTTGGCCACTCTTATATTATTTATAAAAATCATGAAAAGGTAAGCAGAAGACGGTGCTTGCCTTTTTCTTTCTATAATGATACCCAAGCCAATCCAGAGGCTTTTCTTTGAGAATCGGGTGTGGAGCGGTTGACGAATAGGCCAAAAACTAGTAGAATAGTAAGGAAACTTTATACGGAGGAAAGAAATGGATTTGGGTGATAATGAGCTAACACTGACTCCCATACCTGGGAAAAGTGGCAAAGCTTATATGGGTAGCTATCCTGATGGGAAGCGTATCTTTGTAAAAATGAACACCTCTCCAATCCTACCTGGTCTAGCTAGAGAACAAATTGCTCCACAATTATTATGGAGTCGCCGTTTGGCAGATGGACGTGATATGTGTGCTCAAGAATGGTTGACAGGCAAAATATTGACCCCCTATGATATGAATCGTAAACAAATCGTCAATATTTTGACCCGCCTTCATCGCTCACGCCCGTTGATGACACAGTTGAGTCGTTTGGGATATGCCATGGAAACACCTGTAGATTTACTACAGTCTTGGCAGGAAACGGCTCCAGATGCTTTGCGTAAAAATCATTTTATCAGTGAAGTGATGGCTGATTTACGTCAGACTATTCCAGGATTTAGAGAGGACCATGCGACCATTGTCCATGGAGATGTACGACATAGTAATTGGATTGAGACAGACAGTGGCTTGATTTATTTGGTGGATTGGGATTCGGTTCGCTTGACCGATCGCATGTTTGATGTGGCCCATATGCTCTGCCATTATATTCCAGAACATCAGTGGAAGGAATGGTTGACCTACTACGGTTACAAGTACAATCAAACGGTATTAAATAAATTGTATTGGTACGGTCAATTGTCTTACTTGAGCCAGATTTCCAAGTATTATATGAACCAAGATTTAGAAAATGTCAATCGGGAGATCCATGGCTTGCGTCACTTCCGAGACAAGTATGGAAAGAGAAGATGAGAGTTAGAAATCGTAAAGGGGCGACAGAATTACTAGAGGCAAATCCCCAGTATGTGGTCCTCAATCCCTTAGAAGCCAAGGGAAAATGGCGGAACTTGTTTTGCAATGATAATCCCATTCATGTGGAAGTTGGAAGTGGAAAGGGTGCCTTTGTTTCAGGTATGGCCAAGCAAAACCCTGACATCAACTATATCGGGATTGATATTCAAAAGTCTGTTTTGAGCTACGCTTTGGACAAGGTGCTTGAAGTTGGAGTGCCTAACATCAAGCTCTTGTGGGTAGATGGTTCTGACTTGACTGACTACTTTGAAGACGGTGAGATTGATCGCTTGTATCTGAATTTTTCAGATCCATGGCCGAAAAAACGCCATGAAAAGCGCCGTTTGACCTACAAGACCTTCTTGGATACCTTCAAGCGCATCTTGCCTGAAAATGGAGAAATTCATTTCAAGACGGATAATCGTGGCTTGTTTGAATACAGCCTAGTTAGTTTTTCTCAGTATGGTATGAAACTCAATGGTGTCTGGCTAGATTTGCATGCCAGTGATTTTGAAGGCAATGTCATGACAGAATACGAGCAAAAATTCTCCAACAAGGGGCAAGTTATCTACCGAGTTGAGGCAGAATTTTAAGAAATATCCTGAAATCAGGCTGTATAAGTGCTTTTGCTTTACATAAGTTGGCAAACGTGCTATACTAAGAGTAAGAATATGAAAAGTGAGGCGGGGAAATATCTTCGCCTCTTGCTTATGAGGAGGTGGACGCAATCGCAACAATTGTAGAATTAGTCAGAGAAGTTGTAGAACCTGTCATAGAAGCGCCTTTCGAACTCGTGGATATCGAGTATGGAAAGATTGGCAGTGACATGATTCTCAGTATTTTTGTAGATAAACCTGAAGGAATTACCTTGAACGACACGGCAGACTTGACAGAAATTATCAGTCCTGTCCTAGATACCATCAAGCCAGATCCCTTCCCAGAACAATATTTCCTAGAAATCACCAGTCCAGGCTTGGAACGTCCTTTGAAAACCAAAGATGCCGTTGCTGGAGCGGTTGGGAAATACATCCATGTCGGGCTCTACCAAGCCATCGATAAGCAAAAGGTCTTTGAAGGAACCTTGGTGGCCTTCGAAGAGGACGAGTTGACCATGGAATATATGGACAAGACGCGTAAGAAAACTGTCCAAATTCCATACAGTTTAGTATCAAAAGCACGTTTAGCAGTTAAATTATAGAAAAAGAAAGGATAGCTTTTGAGGATTCAAAAGTGAAGAAAACATGAGTAAAGAAATGCTAGAGGCCTTCCGCATTTTGGAAGAAGACAAGGGAATCAAAAAAGAAGATATCATCGACGCAGTAGTAGAGTCGCTTCGTTCCGCTTATCGCAGACGCTATGGTCAATCAGACAGCGTAGCTATTGACTTTAACGAAAAAACAGGTGACTTTACAGTTTATACTGTCCGTGAAGTAGTTGATGAAGTATTTGATAGCCGTTTGGAAATCAGCTTGAAAGATGCTCTTGCCATTAATTCAGCCTATGAACTTGGTGACAAAATCAAGTTTGAAGAAGCACCTGCTGAGTTTGGTCGTGTAGCAGCTCAATCTGCCAAACAAACCATCATGGAAAAAATGCGCAAGCAAACACGTGCCATCACGTACAATACTTACAAAGAACATGAGCAAGAAATCATGTCTGGTACAGTAGAACGCTTTGACAACCGCTTTATCTATGTCAACCTTGGTAGCATCGAAGCCCAATTGTCAAAACAAGACCAAATCCCTGGAGAAGTGTTTGCTTCCCACGACCGTATCGAAGTATATGTCTACAAGGTTGAAGACAACCCTCGTGGTGTCAACGTCTTTGTTAGCCGTAGCCATCCTGAAATGATCAAACGCTTGATGGAGCAAGAAATTCCAGAAGTCTACGATGGAACTGTCGAAATCATGAGCGTGGCTCGTGAAGCTGGTGACCGTACGAAAGTTGCCGTTCGTAGCCACAATCCAAACGTGGACGCTATCGGGACAATCGTTGGACGTGGTGGTGCTAATATCAAGAAAATCACCAGCAAATTCCACCCAGCTCGTTACGATGCTAAGAGTGACCGCATGATTCCTGTCGAAGAAAACATTGACGTTATCGAGTGGGTAGCAGATCCAGCTGAGTTTATCTACAATGCTATCGCACCTGCAGAGGTTGACCAAGTTATCTTTGATGAAAACGACAGCAAACGTGCCTTGGTGGTTGTTCCTGATAACAAGCTTTCTCTTGCCATCGGTCGTCGTGGGCAAAACGTTCGCTTGGCAGCTCACTTGACTGGTTACCGTATCGATATCAAGTCTGCTAGCGAATTTGAAGCCATGGAAGAAGCTGCTTCGGTAGATTTGGAAGCAGAAAACGATACTGTAGAAGAATAAAAGCTGCTAGAGGAGGGAAAGATGAAAACGAGAAAAATCCCTTTGCGCAAGTCTGTTGTGTCCAATGAAGTGATTGATAAGCGTGATTTGCTCCGCATTGTCAAGAACAAAGAAGGACAAGTCTTTATCGATCCGACAGGCAAGGCCAATGGCCGCGGCGCTTATATCAAGCTAGACAATAAAGAAGCCCTAGAGGCGAAAAAGAAGAAGGTCTTTAACCGTAGCTTTGACATGGAAGTAGAAGAAAGCTTTTATGACGAGTTGATCGCTTATGTGGATCACAAAGTGAAAAGAAGAGAGTTAGGACTTGAATAAGCAAAAGATAAGCAATCTCTTGGGACTTGCTCAGAGAGCAGGGCGGATTATATCGGGTGAAGAATTGGTGGTCAAGGCCATTCAAGATGGCAAGGCCAAGTTGGTCTTTCTAGCCCATGATGCTGGACCCAATCTGACCAAGAAGATTCAAGATAAAAGTCATTATTATCAAGTAGAAATTGTAACCGTGTTTTCAACACTGGAATTAAGCATAGCAGTCGGAAAATCGAGAAAGGTTTTGGCTGTAACAGATGCTGGATTTACAAAGAAAATGAGGTCTCTTATGGAATAGAAGAGGAGGACATGATTTGTCTAAGAAAAGATTGTACGAAATCGCAAAAGAACTTGGAAAAGAAAGTAAAGAAGTTGTAGCGCGTGCAAAAGAGTTGGGCTTGGATGTGAAAAGCCACTCATCAAGTGTGGAAGAAGCTGTCGCTGCAAAAATCGCTGCCAGCTTTAAGCCTGCAGCTGCTCCGAAAGCAGAAGCAAAACCTGCAACACCAAAAGCAAGTGTAGAAAAGAAAGCCGGAAAATCTGAGCCAGCTAAACCAGCTGTAGCTAAGGAAGAGGCAAAACCTGCTGAGCCAGTCGCTCCGAAGGCCGAAAAAGTAGCAGCTAAACCGCAAAGCCGTAATTTTAAGGCTGAGCGTGAAGCCCGTGCCAAAGAGCAGGCAGAACGACGCAAGCAAAACAAGGGCAATAACCGTGACCAACAACAAAACGGAAACCGTCAGAAAAACGACGGTCGCAATGGTGGAAAACAAGGTCAAGGCAAGCGCGATAATCGTCGTTTTAACGATCAAGCTAAGAAACCGCAAGGTCAGCAAAATCGTGGAAATGAGCGCCGTCAACAAGAGGACAAACGTCCACATCAAGCGGCTCCACGTGTTGACTTTAAAGCCCGTGCAGCAGCCCTAAAAGCAGAGCAAAATGCAGAGTACGCACGTTCAAGTGAGGAACGTTTCAAGCAGACTCAAGCTGCCAAAGAAGCCTTGGCCCAAGCTAACAAACGCAAGGAGCCAGAGGAAATCTTTGAAGAAGTGGCTAAGTTAGCTGAACAAGCGCAACAAGTTCAAGCAGTGGTTGAACCAGCTCCTGTAGCTAAAGAAGCGCCAGTGGATACACGTCGTAAAAAACAAGCTCGACCAGACAAAGAACGTGATGATTATGATCACGAAGAAGATGGTCCTAGAAAACAACAAAAGAATCGAAGTAGTCAAAATCAAGTGAGAAATCAAAAGAATAGTAACTGGAATAACAACAAAAAGAACAAAAAAGGCAATAACAAGAACAACCGCAATCAGACTCCAAAACCTGTTACGGAGCGTAAATTCCATGAATTGCCAACAGAATTTGAATATACAGATGGTATGACCGTTGCGGAAATCGCAAAACGTATCAAACGTGAACCAGCTGAAATCGTTAAGAAACTCTTTATGATGGGTGTCATGGCCACACAAAACCAATCTTTGGATGGGGAAACAATTGAACTCCTCATGGTGGATTATGGTATTGAAGCCAAACAAAAGGTTGAAGTGGATAATGCCGACATCGAACGTTTCTTTGTCGAAGATGGTTATCTCAATGAAGATGAATTGGTTGAGCGTCCACCAGTTGTAACTATCATGGGACACGTTGACCACGGTAAAACAACACTCCTAGATACCCTTCGTAACTCTCGTGTTGCGACAGGTGAAGCAGGTGGTATCACTCAGCATATCGGTGCCTACCAAATCGTGGAAAATGGCAAGAAGATTACCTTCCTTGATACACCAGGACACGCGGCCTTTACATCTATGCGCGCGCGTGGTGCTTCTGTTACCGATATTACTATCTTGGTCGTAGCGGCAGATGACGGGGTTATGCCTCAGACTATCGAAGCCATTAACCACTCAAAAGCGGCCAACGTTCCAATCATCGTAGCCATTAACAAGATTGATAAACCAGGTGCTAACCCAGAACGCGTTATCGGTGAATTGGCAGAGCATGGAGTTATGTCAACTGCTTGGGGTGGAGATTCTGAATTTGTTGAAATCTCAGCTAAATTCAACCAAAATATCGAAGAATTGTTGGAAACAGTCCTTCTTGTCGCTGAAATCCAAGAACTCAAGGCAGACCCAACAGTTCGTGCTATCGGTACAGTTATCGAAGCGCGCTTGGATAAAGGAAAAGGTGCGGTCGCAACCCTTCTTGTTCAACAAGGTACCTTGAATGTTCAAGACCCAATCGTTGTCGGAAATACCTTCGGTCGTGTCCGTGCTATGACCAACGACCTTGGTCGTCGTGTTAAGGTTGCAGGGCCATCAACACCAGTGTCAATCACAGGTTTGAACGAAGCGCCAATGGCGGGTGACCACTTTGCTGTTTACGAAGATGAAAAATCTGCGCGTGCAGCAGGTGAAGAGCGTGCCAAACGTGCCCTCATGAAACAACGTCAAGCTACTCAACGTGTTAGCCTTGAAAACCTCTTTGATACCCTTAAAGCTGGTGAACTCAAGTCAGTTAACGTTATCATCAAGGCCGACGTACAAGGTTCTGTTGAAGCCCTTTCTGCCTCACTTCAGAAAATCGATGTGGAAGGTGTTAAAGTTACTATCGTTCACTCAGCGGTCGGTGCTATCAACGAATCAGACGTAACCCTTGCCGAAGCTTCAAATGCCTTTATCGTTGGTTTCAACGTACGCCCTACACCACAAGCTCGTCAACAAGCAGAAGCTGACGATGTTGAGATCCGTCTCCACAGCATTATCTACAAGGTTATCGAAGAGATGGAAGAAGCTATGAAAGGGATGCTTGATCCAGAATTCGAAGAAAAAGTTATCGGTGAAGCAGTTATTCGTGAAACCTTCAAGGTGTCTAAAGTGGGAACTATCGGTGGATTCATGGTTATCAACGGTAAGGTTACCCGTGACTCTAAAGTTCGTGTTATCCGTGACGGTGTCGTTATCTATGACGGCGAACTCGCAAGCTTGAAACACTACAAAGACGACGTCAAAGAAGTTACAAACGGTCGTGAAGGTGGATTGATGATCGACGGCTACAATGATATCAAGATGGATGATGTGATTGAGGCTTATGTCATGGAAGAAATCAAACGATAATAGAGAAACGATAGCTCATTTGACTCGTCGTCAACATCGCCTTGATGAACTTCAGTTCTATCTAAGGCTTGTTTCCTAGATTCAAATGGCTCTAGTTCCTCTATCCAATAGAAATAGCTAGGTCTGCTGGCCTAGCTTTTGGTTCAAAGTAGAGAAAGGAATATCATGGCAAATCATTTCCGTACGGACCGTGTGGGCATGGAAATCAAGCGTGAAGTCAATGAGATTTTGCAAAAGAAAGTCCGTGATCCGCGTGTCCAAGGTGTGACCATTACAGATGTTCAGATGCTAGGTGACTTGTCCGTTGCCAAGGTTTACTACACCATTTTGAGTAACCTTGCTTCAGATAATCAAAAAGCTCAAATCGGGCTTGAAAAAGCAACTGGTACTATCAAACGTGAACTTGGTCGCAATTTGAAATTGTACAAAATCCCAGATTTGACTTTCGTCAAAGACGAATCCATCGAATATGGAAACAAGATTGACGAGATGCTACGCAATCTGGATAAGAACTAAAAAGGAGGGGAAACCCTCTTTTTTTGTGGGGGAAAAGGCAATAAAACATGCTGGCGGAATATTTCCAGAGTTATATTAAAAAGCTTTATAAAATTCAACTTGTATGATATTATAGGAAATAAAAAGAGTGAGAGAGAACGATTTTTCAGCAATAGCCAGCAAGGCTGGTATCGTTAATATTTTGAAAGTGTAGTTAAACGAGGGAAGATAATATGGGACTCATAAAAACTCTAGCTAAAACTTACGGGAATTACTTTTTGACCATGCAAGGTGTAAAAGTAATGAAAACGATAAAGAAAGATGACCATGCCGTTGTCGGTCTGGGGAAACTCTTTATTGAAGACAAGTTAATGGATACGGCTCGGTGGCTCATCAAGCCAGAGGAGAGAGAATGAAATTTTTCTGGGTCTTCTTGCCATCATTTTTATCAAACCGATTATTGGAATTGTGAAATTCCTGTGGATGATCATCTCTTTTGCGGTCCAATTGCTGTTTTACAAGATATTATTTAAAATATTGGATTGGCTTTTTAAACTTATCTAGATGGTAATCCAAATCGCAGAGAACTAGCAGGAACTCTACTGCTAGTTTTTTAATCTCTTTCCTTATGGTATAATGAAAGAAGTAAAATCATTTTAGAACATACAATGGAGGTCGTCATGGATAATATCATCGATGTGTCAATTCCTGTTGCAGAAGTGGTGGACAAGCATCCAGAAGTCTTGGAAATCCTAGTGGAGCTGGGTTTTAAACCTCTAGCCAATCCTTTGATGCGCAACACCGTTGGGCGCAAAGTATCGCTTAAACAGGGTTCTAAGCTTGAAGGAACTCCTATGGACAAGATTGTCCGCATACTGGAAGCGAATGGCTACGAAGTGATTGGTTTAGACTAATGGTAGATGAACGGATTCATGTCCTGCGGGATATTTTGTTAGAATTGCACAATGGTGCCTCTCCTGAGTCGATTCAGGAGCGTTTTGATGCGACCTTTGCGGGTGTCTCAGCCATCGAGATTTCCCTCATGGAGCACGAGCTGATGAACTCAGACTCAGGTGTCACCTTTGAAGATGTCATGGAACTCTGCGATGTCCATGCCAATCTTTTTAAAAATGCTATTAAAGGTGTTGAAGTTTCAGATACCGAACACCCTGGGCACCCAGTTCGTGTCTTTAAGGAAGAAAATCTGGCTCTCCGCGCTGCCTTGATTCGCATTCGGAGATTGTTAGATACTTATGAGTCTATGGAAGATGAAGAAATGCTTGCGGAGATGCGCAAGGGCTTGGTTCGTCAGATGGGTCTTGTGGGGCAATTTGACATCCATTACCAACGTAAAGAAGAACTTTTCTTTCCCATCATGGAGCGCTATGGTCACGATTCGCCTCCAAAAGTTATGTGGGGAGTGGATGATCAGATCAGGGAACTCTTTCAAACAGCTTTAGCGACAGCCAAGTCACTACCTGAAGTGCCGATTCGCAGTGTAAAGGAAGCTTTTGAAGCTTTTGCGACAGAGTTTGAAAGTATGATTTTCAAGGAAGAGTCCATCCTTCTCATGATTCTCCTTGAGTCCTTTACTCAGGATGACTGGCTTCAGATTGCGGAGGAGAGCGATACCTATGGCTATGCCATCATCCGTCCGTCTGAGAAATGGGTGCCAGAAAGACAGAGTTTTGTTGAGGAAAAGAGCGCAGAGGAGCCTATTCAGCTAGAAACGGTAGAGGGTCAAGTTCAGAAAGTCATCGATACGCCAGAAGGTCAGTTTACAATTACCTTTACTCCTAAGGAAAAGGAAGCAGTGCTGGACCGTCATAGTCAACAGTCTTTTGGCAATGGCTATCTCTCGGTCGAGCAGGCCAATCTCATTCTCAATCACCTCCCTATGGAGATTACTTTTGTCAATAAAGACGATATTTTCCAGTATTATAATGACAATACGCCGACTGACGAGATGATTTTCAAACGGACGCCGTCACAAGTTGGGCGCAATGTTGAACTCTGTCATCCACCTAAGTATTTGGACAAGGTTAAGACCATTATGAAGGGGCTTCGTGAGGGTACTAAGGACAAGTATGAAATGTGGTTCAAGTCTGAGTCGCGAGGTAAGTTTGTCCACATCACCTACGCAGCAGTGCACGATGAAGAGGGAGAATTTCAAGGGGTGCTGGAGTATGTTCAGGATATCCAGCCCTACCGTGAGATTGACACGGACTATTTCCGTGGATTAGAATAAGGAGAAAAAATGAGTTACGAACAAGAATTTATGAAGGAATTTGAAGCTTGGGTCAATACCCAGATTATGATCAATGACATGGCACACAAGGAAAGCCAAAAAGTCTACGAAGAGGACCAAGACGAGCGTGCCAAAGATGCCATGATTCGCTACGAAAGCCGCTTGGATGCTTATCAGTTCTTGCTTGGTAAGTTTGAAAACTTCAAAGCAGGTAAGGGATTCCATGATTTGCCAGATGGCTTGTTTGGTGAGCGAAATTATTAAACGAGAAAGATTCTTGATTTTTTACTAAAATCTTGATAGAATATTTATATTAAATCCTTGTCAGAGCAGGGGTTTTTTATTGAAAGGATTTTATTATGTCAAAGAAACTCAATCGTAAAAAACAATTACGAAATAGCCTCCGTCGTGCAGGTGCTTTCTCAAGTACTGTGACGAAGGTTGTAGAAGAGACAAAAAAAGTCGTGAAACGTGCAGAACAGTCAGCAAGCCAAGCTAGTAAGGCTGTTTCTAAAAAAGTTGAACAAGCAGTAGAAGCTACCAAAGAGCAAGCTCAAAAAGTAGCCAATTCTGTAGAAGATTTTGCAGCAAACTTGGGTGGACTTCCACTTGACCGTGCTAAGACCTTCTATGATGAAGGAATCAAGTCTGCTTCAGATTTCAAAAACTGGACTGAAAAAGAACTCCTTGCCTTGAAAGGAATCGGCCCAGCTACCATCAAGAAATTGAAAGAAAACGGCATCAAATTCAAGTAATCTTTCTTGTCCCTTGCATTTCCGAAAGAATCTTGCTACAATAGAGCCATTAGAGGTGTTTTGAATCTCGCATTTTACAGAAAGTGGCGGCGCTGAGAAGTCCACAAATGTGTCAAAACTGGTTGCTAATGACTGAAAAATTGAAATAAAAGTGTCTTTTTGTTTTAAAGACGAGAGTTGCGGGCGTTGCCCGAATTTGGGTGGTACCGCGGATAAACACATTCGTCCCTGTCATGGATATGGCAGGGCTTTTCTTTTGTGTCTTAGGCAAAGGAGGTTGTCATGAAGCAATCTTTTAACACAAGTAAACTCTATTATGGTTTTCCTATCTTCATTTTGGGGTATCAGGATCAGAATTTTGGACACAATATTACGACCTGTAGCTCCTCTTATAGCCTGGGAGATTGGCTGGTCATCGGTGTTGGCACTGAGGAAAATGCGGCTGACCAGATTAAGTGCTATCAGAAGTTCACCGTAAATATTCCTGATGAAAATCTCATGCTCGATATGGAGCAGGCTGGTTTTATCAGTCATCGGGAGAAGCTGAAACATCTGGGACTAGACTACGAGATTTCTGAACAAACTCATGCTCCGATTTTGGAAACTTGTCCAGTCGTTTTGGATTGCCAAGTGGATCGGATTATCGAAGAAGATGGAATCTGCCATATCTTTGCTAAGATTCTGGATCGACTGGCTAATCCTGAACTTTTGGATGATAAGGGACATTTTAAAAATGACAGTTTTGCGCCGACTTACTTTATGGGGGACAGCCACCAGCGCGTTTATCGTTATCTAGATGACCGAGTCAATCCCATGGGAAGCTTTATCAAGAAAGCGAGGAAGAAGGATGTCAAGAGCTGAATTACCAGAACGCTTGGAAACAGAACGTCTCGTTTTACGAGTCCGGACAGTCGCTGATGCCGAGGATATCCATGCCTACGCCAGTCTCCCAGAGGTCGCATATCCAGCAGGCTTTCTACAGTCAACGAGTCGCAGAAAAACTTGGATTTACAATTAAAACAAGAATTTTTCTGATTCTAGTAGTGAATGATATTTTTTAAATTTAAGTAACTAAATAGAAATGGAGGTATATAGATGGAAAATGATAGTTTAGAATTGATTGTTAAAGAAATAGAAAAAGAACAGGTAGAAGAAGTTAATAGATTTGAAATGAACTTGTCTCAAGGAATCAATAAGTATAAGGAAATTTTACCTGATGATTTGATAACACCACAACTTCAGTCTAAGATAGATGATGAAGTTAAGCTACAAATGATTGAATTTCAAGATAGCATTGACTTGAAACCTAAGGCATTATACCATGCGCTAAAAATGGAAGCAGAGTTAAATCCTAATATTGAAGAAGTACAATTGAAAAAGAGTGCTTATGAATTTTTAGAAAAGACGACAAAGAATAAATACCTGAAGAAGATTATTCGAGAGTTGAAAAAAGGAGTATAGAATGGCAAATGTTGGGAATTTAGCTGCTAAGGGAGGAAAAGCTGTTATTAAATTTATTCTCGATTTAATAACAGAATACTTAAAAAGTGAGCAATTTAAAAAACAAATGAAAGCCATGATTGAATCTTTGGTAAACAAAATGGTTTCTAAAGTTTTGAAAGAAAAAAATAATAACTAGAAAGGACAAACATATGTCTAAAGAACTTTCACCTAAATACAATCCAGCCGAAGTTGAGGCTGGTCGTTACCAAAAATGGCTTGACGCTGATGTTTTCAAGCCTTCAGGAGATCAAAAGGCTAAGCCTTATTCTATCGTTATTCCACCACCAAACGTAACTGGGAAGCTTCACCTTGGTCACGCTTGGGATACAACTTTGCAGGATATCATTATCCGTCAAAAACGTATGCAAGGTTTTGATACCCTTTGGCTTCCAGGGATGGACCACGCTGGGATTGCCACTCAGGCTAAGGTTGAGGAGCGTTTGCGTGGAGAGGGCATTACGCGTTATGACTTGGGTCGTGAAAAATTCCTAGAGAAAGTCTGGGAATGGAAAGACGAATATGCCACTACTATCAAGGAACAATGGGGCAAGATGGGGCTCTCTGTAGACTACTCTCGTGAGCGTTTCACTCTTGACGAAGGTTTGTCAAAAGCTGTTCGTAAGGTCTTTGTGGACCTTTACAAGAAAGGTTGGATCTACCGTGGTGAGTTTATCATCAACTGGGACCCAGCTGCTCGCACAGCCCTTTCTGATATCGAAGTTATCCACAAGGACGTAGAAGGTGCCTTCTATCACATGAACTACATGCTAGAAGACGGCTCACGCGCCCTTGAAGTGGCAACAACTCGTCCTGAGACTATGTTTGGGGATGTTGCCGTTGCGGTCAATCCAGAAGATCCACGCTACAAGGACCTGATTGGCAAAAACGTCATCCTTCCAATCGCTAATAAACTAATCCCAATCGTTGCAGACGAACATGCCGATCCCGAGTTTGGTACTGGTGTTGTTAAAATCACGCCTGCCCATGATCCAAACGACTTCTTGGTTGGTCAACGCCACAACTTGCCGCAAGTCAACGTCATGAACGACGACGGAACTATGAACGACTTGGCCTTCGAATTTGCAGGCATGGACCGTTTTGAAGCTCGTAAGGCAGTCGTTGCTAAGTTGGAAGAAATCGGTGCCCTTGTTAAAATCGAAAAACGTGTCCACAGTGTTGGCCACTCAGAGCGTACAGGTGTTGTAGTTGAGCCACGCTTGTCTACGCAATGGTTCGTTAAAATGGACCAATTGGCTAAGAACGCTATCGCTAACCAAGACACAGAGGACAAGGTAGAATTCTACCCACCTCGTTTCAACGATACCTTCCTCCAATGGATGGAAAATGTCCACGACTGGGTAATCTCTCGTCAGCTTTGGTGGGGTCACCAAATCCCTGCTTGGTACAATGCTGAGGGAGAAATGTACGTCGGTGAAGAAGCTCCAGAAGGTGACGGTTGGACACAAGATGAAGACGTCTTGGATACATGGTTCAGTTCTGCTCTTTGGCCATTCTCAACCATGGGCTGGCCGGATGTCGACTCAGAGGACTTCAAACGTTACTTCCCAACTTCAACCTTGGTAACAGGTTACGACATCATCTTTTTCTGGGTGTCTCGTATGATCTTCCAATCCTTGGAATTCACTGGCCGTCAACCATTCCAAAATGTCCTTATCCACGGTCTCATCCGTGACGAGCAAGGACGCAAGATGTCTAAATCTCTCGGTAACGGGATTGACCCGATGGATGTCATCGAGAAATATGGTGCCGATGCCCTTCGTTGGTTCCTTTCAAACGGTTCTGCGCCAGGCCAAGACGTGCGCTTCTCTTACGAGAAAATGGATGCCTCATGGAACTTCATTAACAAGATCTGGAACATCTCTCGCTACATCCTCATGAACAATGAAGGTTTGACCCTTGAGCAAGGAACTGCCAATGTCGAAAAAGTGGTCAACAAGGAAGCTGGAAATGTCACAGACCGCTGGATTCTCCACAACCTCAATGAAACTATCGGAAAAGCAACGGCTAACTTTGATAAGTTTGAGTTTGGTGTGGCTGGTCACATCCTCTACAATTTCATCTGGGATGAGTTTGCGGACTGGTATGTTGAATTGACCAAGGAAGTCCTTTATAGTGACAACGAAGAAGAGAAAGTTATCACACGCTCTGTTCTCCTTTATACTTTGGACAAGATCCTTCGTCTCCTTCACCCAATCATGCCATTCGTGACAGAGGAAATCTTTGGACAAATCTCAGAAGGCTCTATTGTTACAGCAGAATACCCAACTGTCAACCCAGCCTTTGAAGACCTTGCGGCTCACACTGGTGTGGAAAGCCTCAAAGACTTGATTCGTGCTGTTCGTAATGCGCGGGCGGAAGTAAACGTAGCACCAAGCAAGCCTATCACCATTCTTGTTAAGACTAGCGATAGCGACTTGGAAGCCTTCTTTAACAGCAATGTCAATTATATCAAACGCTTCACAAATCCAGAACACTTGGAAATTGCATCAAATATCCCTGCACCTGAACTCGCTATGTCAAGTGTCATCACAGGAGCAGAAATCTACTTGCCACTCGCTGACCTCCTCAATGTCGAAGAAGAACTGGCTCGTCTCGACAAGGAACTGGCTAAATGGCAAAAAGAACTGGATATGGTCGGCAAGAAACTCTCTAACGAACGCTTCGTAGCCAATGCCAAACCAGAAGTCGTCCAAAAAGAACGCGACAAACAAGCAGACTACCAAGCGAAATACGACGCGACCGTAGCACGTATTGATGAGATGAAGAAGTTGGTTAAGTAGTGTGGAAGTGATTTAATTTCTATAACTGAACAAAAGAAGTGGAGCGGATATATGGATTCGATTAGACTTAAGAATTTAAGAAGTCTTGTAGATACTGGGGATATTGAAATTAAACCATTAAATATTATTTTGGGGTCTAATAGCTCGGGTAAAAGTACTTTTCTACGTTTTTTTCCTTTATTAAAACAAACTATTAATAGAAAGATTCGAGGTGTTTTGTTTTGGAGTGGTTATGATCAAAACGACGTAGATTTTGGTGATTTTGATACAGCGGTTAATAATCAAAAGGGACACGATAAAATGGAATTTTCATTTTCATTTGACGTTCCTAAGTACGAAATAATAAAATACGCTCGTTTTTACAAATTAAACAAACGATCCTTTTTTGAAAAAGTACCTAAATTCAACAAAACAACTATTTCAATTTGTTTAGAAAAAAATAAAAGTAATGAATTAGAGAGAATTTCAAGAGTAACTATTTCTATATTGGGTGAAGACATAACGATTGATGTGCAAAGTAAGAAAATAAATATAGGTGATAGAGAATATGGATTACTTACTTCAGATAATGGATATATACATAGATTAGATAGTGTTTTTCAACTAAATAGTCTACTTGATTCAGAAGAGATTCTCGAAAAAGAATTAGGAGACATAATTAAAGAAATAAATAGTGATGATATACCGACCTTTTGGGAATATCATGATATTATAAAAAGAGATTTGGAAAAGTTATTTAAAGTAAACCATGATAATGACGAGTTTGAAATTATAAATGTTAAGGAATTATCAAAAAACGAGTTAATAATTTATAAAGATATACTACTGATTAAATTTTTGGAGATAATTCTGAAGATTTCTGATAACTATATCACGTCCTATTTTAATAAGTCTGTTTATATTGCTCCTATTAGAGCTACTGCCGAAAGATATTATAGGCTAAGAAATTTGTCAATTGAAGAAGTAGACTCTAGTGGTCGGAATCTTGTTGACTTTTTGTATAATCTTGATAATGAAATGTTTCAACAATTTCAAAAATGGACAAATGAATTTTTAGGTTTCCAAGTAGAAAAAGATGTAATAGGTTACGATGGTATTAATAAAGGATATGTGTCTATTTATATTAGAAAAAGTGGAGATCAAAACCGTTATAACCTGTCTGATACTGGATTTGGCTATAGTCAAATCCTTCCAATTGTAACTCAACTTTGGTTTGTTGCCAATAATCCGAAGAAAAGATTATATTTATTGAGATACCCTACTACAATTATTATTGAACAGCCAGAGCTTCATTTACATCCAAAACTACAAAGTAAGCTGGTTTCAGCGATATGTAGTTTGGCTAATCATAATTTCCGATTTATTATTGAAACTCACAGTGAAACAATTATTAACAAAATTGGAGACTTAATCTACAATAAAAAAATAGGAAACAAAGATGTAAACATACAAATTTTTTCAAAGAGAAATGAGAAAATGGAAACAATCGTTGAGCCTGCTTCATATGATAAAGAAGGGTTTCTTGAAAACTGGCCTATTGGATTCTTTGATGAGGGGAATTATCTCTAAAATGATATTTGAAATTCATAAAAGTTGCCTGCAATTATTAGCAGAGGAAGACCCAGACGTATGTTCTATGCTAAATAGTTTAGCGACAAATAGGAGAAAAGAATTAAACATAATTATTGCAGATCGTGAAGTGCTAGATTACTTAAAAAACTGTACACTTCTTGAGGTTAATGCTCGGAGGTTATTTGCTTATCTGAGAAGAAAAAGCCATGAAACAAAAGAATTAAAAAAAGTTGTAAGTAGATACTATACAATTGTTGCTAATAATAGTATTGAATGTGATAATTGTCATGTTATTACAGTATCAGATATTCTTAAAAAAGAGTTTTTAACGAAGACACAACTTATAGTTGAAGATTTAACTGATTTTGAATTTTATTACTATATTGGATTCTATTTTGCCTCTAAAAATAGAATTAATTGTCACCTTTCGTTTGATATGGCCCCTGGAGGTGGACAAAATTCTGCTGGTTTATTTGATGGGTTAATTAAGCAAGAAAACAGATTATTACTTGGTATATTTGATGGCGACCAAAAATATCCCGGGGATAAAATAGGTGGAACGTTAAAAGCTGTACTAAAGGTAATAGACTCAAAAGATAGAAAGTTTTTTGAATGTATTTCATTAGCTGAGCAGGGTGTCCACGAAGCTGAGAACTTAATCCCATTAAAACTCATTGAAGAAATATATGATAGTAGAGACATTAATGCACAAAATACTATAAAGTTTTTAAATAGATTGTATGAAGAAAGATCAAATTTGTATTTTTACTTTGATATGAAAGAGGGTATCTATCAAGTGGATAAGACATATGCTGATAAATATGATGCTTGTTGGAAAGATTGTGTTGAATCATTTAAAATAAGTGAAACTTTAGAAAGTTTATCTATTTCAAAAGTTATTATTAGTCGATGTGATTTATTGAAAAAAGTCATTGGATACCTTTCTGAGAAAAGTTCAGGGAACGGTGACGATTTAATTTTCATATTTGAAAACTTTGTAAAAGATACATTTGTCGATTCAAAATGGACCGACATTGGAAAAGAAATTTTTACTTGGGGTTGTGTTGGTAGAAGAATTTCATAATGTTGTTTTTTATATAAAGTGTTATACTATTTAGTTATATTTTTAGAAAGCAGGTTACTACATGACAAATTCTGTAAGTTCGAACCGATCTGAGAAGTACAACATTGCAGCTTTCTTCTCAGGTGTTGGGGGAATTGAGTTGGGATTTGAACAAACCAACGAGTTCAGAGTGGTGTATGCCAATGAGTTTGATAAGTATGCGCGTCAGACTTATCAGTTAAACCATCCAGATACCTATTTGGATGGTCGTGATATTCACGATGTTCAGCCAGAGGACATTCCAGCTGAGCGCGTGGATGTGATTATGGGAGGTTTCCCTTGTCAGGCCTTTAGTATTGCGGGTTATCGCAAAGGATTTGATGATGATCGTGGCGATCTTTTCTTTGAGTTGCTTCGCATGATTGAGGGATGTAAACCTCGTGCTATCTTTATCGAAAACGTCAAGAACATGGTTGGCCATGACCATGGCAATACTTTCAAGGTTATTCGTGAAGCCTTGACCGAGAACAACTACTTTATCAAGTGGAAGGTTCTCAACGGGAAAGACTACGGAAATATCCCTCAAAACCGTGAGCGGATCTACATCGTTGGTTTTGATACCAAGGAAGCTTATGACTTGTTTGAATTTCCAGAGGAAATCAAGCTCACGACTTCTCTTCAGGACGTCATTAACTTTGGCGACAAGCTTGATGAAGTCTACTACTACCGTGAAGGCAAGCAAAATTTCTACGATCAGTTGAAATTTGAAGTCACCAGCCAAGATACGGTCTACCAGTGGCGCCGTCAGTATGTCCGTGAAAATAAAAACGGTGTTGTCCCTACCTTGACAGCCAATATGGGAACAGGTGGACACAATGTCCCATTGATTCTGACAGATAGTGGCGAGATTCGGAAGTTGACTCCCAAAGAAACATTTAATGTCCAAGGTTATCCTACATCCTTTAAAATCCCAGAAGGAGTTTCTAACGGACAGTTATATAAGCAGGCTGGAAACAGTGTGGTCGTACCCGTGATTAAACGTATCGCGGAAAATATTGCCAAAGCTTTAAATGAAAGTCAGGGGCAATCTCAACTTGAACGTTCAGGAAAAATTGCCATTATCTACACCAAGATGAATGGGCAATTTGAGGGCCAATCCTATGTTAAAGACTTTGTAGATAGCTATGATCAGGCTCTTGAAAAAATCAAGGCTTATGATGATGATTTAGCTGTTCTGTCAGATGAAGAGTATTTGAGACTTGTAAAAAAACAAGGCAAACTTGAATTTTACAGTATTAATTAACGAATATATAAGAGGATTAGTGAAAAACTAATCTTCTTTTGATATACTGAAAATAGAAAAGAGGGTGCTTATGTGGGAACATCTAAAGTCTGAACAAAAAGACAAATACAAAACTTTAATTACTAACTTCGCTAGTTTGAGCCAAGCTTTCTCTCAAAAGGCAGAATCAGAAGATGAGGGACAAACAGAGAATTATGTTGCTCCAATTGTTAATTCTAAATTTCAGGAAACTGTTTTCCAGAAGGCTTTTAATGCGGTTGGAGAAGATATTGCCAATACCTCTTATGATGCTTCTGTCGTAGTGGATGAAAATCATAAATACCTAGTGGGTATCAAGTCTTTTGGAATTAATTCGGGAGATCAAAAAATCGCGCAGTTTAAGAAGGACTCTCAAGATTGGACGAACTTGTTGGGTGATATCAAATTCCATGCAGATATTTCAGCAGATAAAGAAACAGCAGACAAGAAAAACTATCAACGCTATGAAGAGTTGGCACGAAAGATTGCGACCTTAAGAAATCAGAGAATTGAATCTTCTAAGGCACAAATCAAGGGATTTAGTTCGGACTCGGTCAATGTTGAAGCTGTTTATCACGTTCTAATGCCAACACCAAAGGGAGAAAATCCTAAAATTTTTGTCGGTGAAACATCTTATTTGCCAGTTGATATTGATAATCTGGTCATTGAAGGATCAACTACCAAAAACAATCCAACCAATTTTCGATTTACGGATGGGCAACACCACTACAAGTACACGGCAGCTGACAGCCAGCTCCACATGACTTTTAATAATAAAGATATTGTGATAGATACTTGGGATGTTCATTATATCGAAGATCCTTTTTCTCTCTTTGAAAATCTTCATTTACTGACAACTGAAAAGGATAAAACCGATATCTTAGAAACAGTGTCTTGGGTTATTACAGACAAACATGGAAATGTGGAAGAAAACTCTGGCTTCAATGCCTTTAACGGAGGATCAAAACTAGCTAAGAAAGATCGTCTGCCACGGATTTTAAAGATTCAGGAAAAATTCAAAGACAGTCTGGCTCCAGAAGAACTAGCTTTTGTGACCTTCTCTTTAGAAGAAATCCTCTTGAAAAAGTGGACTAGCAAGGAAGAAAAAGCTCAGATGAAGGCGATTCGTAAGGATTTGATAAACTTTGTCCACGAGACTGGTAATGAAAGACTCATTAAAGAAATTGAACAGCTGGTTTATCGTCCAGTTAGTGAAATTTACATTCCTCTGCCTGACTCGAAAAACTTTCACGATGAAAGACCAGATTTCTTTGGGCCAGGCTTCGGGACTTTTGAACCTGGAACTAAAAAATTAGCTCTATCTAAGGAAGAAAGAACTTTTAAACTACGCTTTTTATCTTCTGGTGATGTTATTAACGCCTATATAAATCAAGAAGCTGGTAAGGCTATTCAGTCTACCGATAAGCAAGAAATCCTCGGGAATTGGATTTTACGTGGTGTTTTCCAGTTGAAAGAACGCGAAGTCTTGACAGGTCAACGACTTAATGAACTGGAAATCAACGGCATTCGATTGACCAAATTTAAAAATGGTGAAATCGGTATTGAATTCATGTGGATTGATACAGAAAATCCACCAAGCGATGCCATCGGCTGGGTAGCAAAGAAATAGAAAGTTCGCTGTCTTTTTGTTTTGTGTTTCACAGTTTTTTCTTGACAAGTCTTTCTTTTTTATGCTATCCTTTTATGCAACAAGTGTTGCGCAACTAACGTTGCGCGAAAGGAGTCTTATGCCACCAAAGGTTAAATTTAGTAAAGAGGCTATCATTGGGACAGCTTTACAATTGGTGAGAGAAGAGGGCGTGGCTAGTTTGACGGCTCGAGCACTAGCGGAGAAACTGGGAGCCACACCAAGAGTCATTTTTGGGCAATTTGCCAATATGGCCGAGTTACAAGAAGAGGTTATTGGTGCTGCGGAAATGGTAGTGGTGGAGTATATTCGTAAGGCCTTAGAAGATGAGAAGCCTTTTCGATCCGTCGGGGTTGCTTATATCCTTTTCGCCTCAAAAGAACCCCAACTCTTTCAATTGCTTTTCCAAAATCCCAGCAAAGATCCGATTCGTCGCTTTCAAGATTTTCTTCCCATGAAGGATCATAGTTACCAATTGGTTCTGGATTCGATCGTCGCAGACTATCCTTTGACTGTAGAGGAGGCTGGTCGCTTGTACCAGCATCTATTTATCTACTCGCACGGGATGGCCTCAATGGTTGCTTCTGGCATTTATCAATTCAGCATGGAAGAAGTGATTGGATTATTGACAGAGGTTTGTCAATCTCTCATCAAAGAAATGGTAGGAAAGAAATGATTCAACTAGAAAATGTGCACAAAAGTTACGGCCAAACCAAGGTTTTAAAAGGGATTGATTTGCAGATTCAAGACCAGGATGATGTGGTTATCCTCGGTCCTTCTGGATCAGGCAAGTCAACTCTCTTAAACGTTCTGTCAGGTTTAGAAAAGGTAGACGAGGGACATATACTCATTCAAGGACAGGATTTGGCTCAACTCACAGATACTCAATTGACAGCCTTTAGACGTGAGAAGATTGCCTTTATTTTTCAGCAGTATTATTTATTGCCTAATCTAACAGTCAGACAGAATGTAAAGATGGGGGCAGACCTGGCAAACAATCATGATTTTTTGCAGATTATCGAGGATTTGGGACTTGGCGATAAGCTGGACAAGTATCCGAGTGAATTGTCAGGTGGGGAACAGCAGAGAGTCTCCATTGCTCGGGCCTTGGCCAAAAAGCCAGAGATTCTTTTCTTAGATGAGCCGACGGGAGCCCTGGATGAAGAAACGGGGCGCAAGATTCTCGACTATATCTGGGAGTTAAAGGAAAAGCTTGGTTTGACCCTCATCATGGTGACGCATAACCAAAATATTGCGGATATGGCAAGAACCATCATTCGTGTCAATAGTGGCAAGATTACCGAAGTTGTGACCAATGATCAGCCTCAGACTGCTTATGAGATTGGATGGTAAGCCATGTTTTCAGTAAAAGATATTCGAAAATTAGTTGTCGTCAGTATAATTGGGGCTTGTGCGGTCTTTGTGGCCAATCTCTTCTTGAATTTTTACTTGGACATCGAGCAGTTGGAGATTTCTAAAACCAATCCCATGATTCAGACCTACTATGATGTCCAGATTTCGCTTTCTTGGATGGTGGCCATGGTCAGTGGAGTCGTCTTGTCCTTGACGTCGGTCCTTCTCATGTGTTTTTATATCAAACAATTTGTCGATGATCACAAGGAACAATTAGGAATTTTAAAGGCTTTGGGCTATAGCAATGGCCAGCTGGCTAAACGATTTTGGGCATTTGGGATCAGTTTTGGTGCCGGAGCGCTTCTTGGCTATTTCACTTCTTTTCTTATGATGGGGCATTTTTATGACTTCCGGAATGAAAAGGGGATCCTGCCAGAAATTACCATTCATTTTCATTGGCAGCTCTTGCTTGCTTTTGTGGTCCTTCCAACGGTATTTTTTATGCTTATCGCGGTTGGTTATGCTAGAAGACAACTACAAACGCCGGCTCTTCGCTTATTGAAAAAGTCCCCAACACCAATCAAGGTCAAAAGGAGAAAGAGGGCTCCTAAGAAAGAGAAAGACTTCCTAAAAGAGCTGTCTTCGTCACTAATTTGGGGGAGAAAATCTATCCTATTTTTTGTAGTCTTTGGCTCTATGTGTTTTGCGGCCATGGTTCAACTGTCCTTTGGTCTAAGGGACTACACAGATGACATCATCCAAACCATGATGATCATGATTGGCTTGATCCTTTCTTTCTCTATTCTCTTTTTGTCATTGGGGATTGTCGTCTCAGAAAGTCGCGAAACCCTGGCTCTTATGAAGGCTTTTGGCTACACAGATCGTGAATGCCAAGGCCATATCCTATCTCCCTATCGTTTCTGGGCCTATCTAGGATTTGTTCTTGGGACGGCTTATCAGTACGCTATCATGGAAATCTTGATTGGTGTGATCAAAGATACGGTTCCTGAAAAGATTGAGCATCACTTTGATGGGAATGTTTGCTTCTGGACTTTGATCGGTTTTGCTGTGGTTTATGAAAGCCTCTTTTATCAATCCAACAGAAAACTCCAAAAACAAACCATCAAAGAAGTACTCTTAGCTGAATAAATAGAGAAGGTTGGATTCTCCAGCCTTTTTCTTATGAAACTCATTAACAAGAGAAGGATTTTTCACTATTCTAGGGAAAATGAAATAAAGGAAAGAAAACGAAGTTACTGGCAGGACCTGAAATGATCTTTTTACTTGATTTGACGCAACAAATAATCCTTTATCTCTGTAGGAATCCTCTTGCAGTTTGTGGTTGGTATTGGAGTTGCAGCCTTGAGTTATAAATAAATCAATATACCTGTGGTCATGTTACACAGGTCTTTCAATTAGCTGAAATATTTCACCTTTATTTTTTCTTAACCTTTGACTATTCTGCAAAATTATCGTAAAATAAAGAGTAAATGATAAAATGAGGTCAGAGTCTGTTCGCTCTGGCGATAGTAGTATAAATGAGGAGAAACGCTTTGGAATTAGAAGTATTTGCTGGGCAAGAAAAAAGTGAACTATCTATGATTGAGGTAGCGCGTGCTATCTTGGAACTTCGTGGTCGCGATCATGAGATGCATTTTAGCGATCTTGTAAACGAAATTCAAAACTACCTTGGAACATCAAACAGCGATATCCGTGAAGCTTTGCCTTTGTTCTACACAGAGTTGAACTTTGACGGTAGCTTCATCTCACTTGGAGACAACAAATGGGGTCTTCGTTCATGGTATGGTGTGGACGAAATCGACGAAGAAATCATTGCTCTTGAGGAAAATGACGACGATGAAGTAGCACCAAAAGCTAAGAAAAAACGTGTCAATGCCTTCATGGATGGTGATTCAGATGCCATTGACTACAATGCAGATGATCCAGAAGATGAAGATGCATACGAAGCAGATCCAGCTCTTTCATACGATGATGAAAATCCAGATGATGAGAAAAATGAAGTGGAAGCTTACGATGCAGAAATCAACGAAATCGCCCCAGATGACTTGGGAGAAGACGTGGATCTCAACGAAGAAGACGATGAGTTTTCAGACGATGATTCTGAAAACATCGAGGAATAAAAGGTAAGTGGTAAGAGTTTTTAGAAAATCAAATAATTCAATATTTTTAGGAGAACAGAGAAATCTGTTCTCTTTTTTGTTCGCTTAAAATTCTATTTGAAAGGAGTTCAACGATGTTAGGATTAGAGATTGTAATGAATTTAGACACGTTAGAAATCTTTGACATTATCGATCATGATAAGAATGGAAATAGCGAACAAGCGCCTACAACCATCCAGTTAAGCTTATTTGACTCAATGACGTGCATTTGACAGAAGGAGATATATTAGGATGGACAGAGAAGCGCTATACAATGAATTAATTCAAAGCGAACCATTAGGTTTTATTGATCCCTTTTCTGACCTTGGCGAATTCGATCCTCTTCAGCTGAAATTTAAACAATCCGTAAAGGACTTAGTGAATCGATATTCAGGGCAGCCTTACAGTTTGGCCTGGCAACATAAAATTATGGAAATGCGGAAGTTGTTTATTGATTATCAGATAGCATTGAATGAAGAAGATAAGCAGATTAACTTTCAGCGAAGAACAAGAAGCGAAGAGTCCAAAGAACATGCTACTACTATTGTAACAACATATTTGAAGTTGGGATTTAGTTTTAAAGAAATTGAGAAGCGTGTTTCTTTATCTTACAAACAACTTCGTCGAGGATGGAGAAGAAGTGATCACATCATGACAAATAGTCCTGAATTTTATAGCAAAAGGGACTTATCCGAAGGTTACTGTTTACCGAGTAAAAAGCTACCTAAAAGTATGAGAATAAATGAGAGATAGAAAATGGAAATGGGTATTTGTAGACAATGTTCTTGCAACTGGGTTACACCTTGCATCAATGAAAAGTATGGTCCTTGTTGGTGAGTAGATAAAAACAGAACGCTGTGTAGCCACTGTTTTTATGGATTTAATGATGAATCTTGTCAGACAAAAGTTTATTACAGACCAGGGCATGGAGGAAGTTATATGCTTAATAACTTTAGAACAGCGAGTGCTTATGCAAGCGCTCGTAGACAACAAAAGACTGCTCAAAGAAAAGTCTTCTGGGATAGTTTTGGGGAAATCACTCCTAGTGAGTGGGCAAACGCCAAGTTATCTGGAGAGGTTGAAATTGGGGTTTCAAACGATAGCATCAAGGGTAGAGAAAATATTCCTAGATTGGATTACAAGCTAGGTTGGTTGCCAAACGGACATCGTTACCGTTTAGGTGCTAAAAAGAAACCAGTATCAAAGATTATGCCTTTCCAACCACGGAAAGACGATGACGATCTTCTGAGCGCAGAAGAGTTCGAGCGGCTGTTAAGTACACTTTAAAAAGTATTCTTGAAATAGGAGGTATAGTATGACTGTGTTAGAAATACATAACAATGAATGTTTTAAGGTTGCTAAGGGGATTTTGAAAACAAATATTGAAACCCCAATATTAGTAAAATTAGACTCGAGCAATGGAGTGAATTATATCATTTTTATTGATGGCGAGAAACTAGCTGAAAATCTTGAATTAAAGGTTAAAAGTAGCTTGAAAAAGAGTGACTTATCCGACAAATATCTTTTAGAGTTAGATTTTGATAACCCTTATATACAGAATGAAAGTTTGTACTTTGAAAAGATTATCGAATCAGCAGTTTTCTATGAAGTTCCAGAAAGTATTTCTGAGACTAAAGAAGATTTAAACTGGTTTAAAAAAGTTATTTATGAGGACGGATATTCTAAAGAGTATTCTAGAGAGGAGTTGCTGAAAGAGTTTGGAATTGTTGAAGTCAACCCAAAATTGGGCTTGGAATTTTTAGACTTAGCGATCACTTCATCGATTGAAGTGGAAACTGTTTTCCAAAGACGGACAACGGAAGTTGAAGTTGGACGGATTCAACAGTACATTTTGCCACACGAAAGAGGTTTTGAACTACCTAGCGAATTCCTCAACTATTATCTAATAAAACAGTTCGAGCGAAAACAACCAGTTCAAATTCTTTCAACAAAAACAACTACAATAACAAAGATGTTATCTCATGGATACACTTCTAATAACTTTATTGTTAAGATACTTCTTGAATGTATTTTAAAGAAAGTTGAGAACACTATTGAATATCAAACAATAATTGAAATTGTTTACTTAATCGAATTTAACGGTATCTTTAAATGCTTAGTTAAAGCTGAACACTTGCAGAAAATCCTTGCTGACGGTAGCCTTTTAGGTCAAAAAGAAGATATTGAATTGAAAGAAACGAGCACTGGTCTGGAAGTGAAAGATACAGACATTGAACACTTAGAACAATCGTATAGTGCTTTGACTATCAACGCAGTACCACTCTATTACTAAAATATTGATGATTAGCGCTTTTGGAAATATATTTTATAAGTGTATTTGACTTCAAACTATAACTAGTGAAGGGATACGAGAGACCTAAAAATCATGAAAAAGATTGATTTATTAAAATGCTTATCCATCATCATAAAAGATGGGTTAAGAACACAAAAATTTAAGAATAGCCATCTACAACTTATCTCTTCAGCTGAAGAAGGAAGACGAGGGTCTGTATTTGCTTATCGTTCAAAAGCGAATATGGTGAAGGCACGTGGTGTTGTTTTAACCTCTGTCGAATCTTTGTTGGAGAACCAGGATCAGTTTACGCACTGGACTCCTAACGTATATTGCTATGGAAGCTATAGTGATGCTGGTCGACGGATTACACGTGGCCACTCTGAAGATAATCTTAGGCAGATTAACACATTCTACATTGACTTTGATATTACCTCTGCAGCTGAAGAAATGACTACAGGAGATATTTTAACTGCTTCCCTGGAACTAGGTTTTATGCCGACGTTGATTCTAAAATCTGATAAGGGATTTCAAGCCTATTTTGTCCTATCAGAATCAGCTTATGTTACAGCTCATTCCCAATTTCGAGTGGTAAAGGTGGCTAAAGCCATCTCTCAAAACTTGAGAAATTACTTTGCTCAAACTTTACCAGTAGATTTGACTTGTAACCATTTTGGGATTGCTCGTATTCCTCGAACCGATAATGTCGAATTCTTTGAACCTGACTATACCTATTCGTTCCAGGAGTGGTTAGATTGGTCGATGAAGCAATCAGAACTTCCTTTCCCAAGTAAAAAGCCCAATTTTACGGTTATTTCAGGTTCTGAAGGGGTGAAACAGATTGATGAACCCTGGTATCAATTACTGATGAGAGAGGGGAATATCAAAGGTGGAAAAGCCTTGATGGGAAGAAACAACGTTCTTTTTACGCTGGCTCTAGCCAACTTCTCTTCAGGAATCGATCAGGAAGAATGTGAGGAAGTTCTTTCTAGTTTTAATGCAAATCTAGACAAACCACTCTCTTCAGCTGAATATCATAAGATTATCACAAGCGCCTACTCAGGAAAATATGAAGCTGCTAGTCGTGACTATGTAATGACTTTATGTAAAGCATGGGTCAATCAAGAACTCAAGGCTTCAGATCTCTTTGTGAAACAACGATGGTACAAGTTCAAGAAGAAACGTGCGGACAGAAAGAATAGTCATCTTCATGAATGGAAAACAGATGTAATGGCCTATTTAGAAGGTTTCTATCAATCCGAAGATCCATTTATCCAGACGACAAAAAAAGAGATACGAGAGAATTTGAACATCCCTGAGCGCTCATTGGATAAAGTATTAAATGTTCTCAAAGCAGAACAAAAGATTTTCTTTACAGTCAAAAATGGCCGTGGAGGAGGTATCAGATTAGCTTCTATCAAAGCAATCTTACTTTCCCTCATCCAGGTGAAAAAAGAACGTCAGGAAGCTTATATGGCTAATATTGCCGCTTTCTTTGAAGAAAGCTTAGAGTTCACTCAGAGAGTGATAGAAAGGGTTAAAGATGGCTTTAAACAAACACAACAACTATCTCTATTTGAGCTTGATATTGGATAATTTTAAAAACCCGTAAACTGCCTTTACATTATATCTATGATTATTACAAGGATATGCATGCATATAAAATAACTTAAGGAGGAATGATATGATTTTGATTTTAGTTGGATTCTTTAGCCTTATATTTTTTGGAGGAGTTTTAATAATTCTCTCGCTTATAGGGATTCGTCAACGAGTTCGTTTAGAAAACGGATATGATTCTGAATTAGAGACAGATCAGCTGGCAATGATTGGCCAAAATAGAAAGTGAGATTAAGAATGAAGTATGTAATTTTTAGTTTTGAATTAGGTGATTATATTTGTAATGGGGAGAATAAAGTTTTAGTTTTTGATACATTGGGACTAGCTTTTCAGTATCTTCAAAAACATTATCGTAAACCACTTCCTGAACAAAGAAAAAAGAGATTGATTCACTATCCTGATGTGTATCAAGCTCCGTTTAGGCTTTTAAAAGTTTGTTAGAAAGGGGAAAGGTCGATGTCAGAGTTATTCAAAATTATCCGTGGATACTATCTAACAGGAGTTGGACAAGAACCATTGGCTTATTATTTTAAACTTTCATCGGATAACTTAAAATTTGAGTCGGTTTCTGCAGGGGATGTAGCTTTAACTTTTTATCAAAACGAGGAGAGTATTTCTAGCATTCCAGCGATCATTAGAGTAGATAGTGTTATCTCGAATGATAAAATGATTTCAGATTATCTGCAGGAGGAGTTGAGAGATCATTATCCAATGTTGCCAATTGTCCGTGTATTGGATTCCGAGGAATTTGATCCTTTGCTTTTTCAAGAAGTGATGACAACGTTCACTAACTTGAAATCAGAAATAAAAGAATTGGCCAAGATTGATTATGTTCAAGGTTCCATATTTGATTTTATGGATGAGGAGGAAGTAGTATGAAAGAGCTTTTTAGACACATTAAGTTAGCTGTAGGTGCTATTCTCGTTATTTTATTTGTGAGTCTTGCAGTTCTAGGAGGATATAGGATGTATAAAGATCATTTTATCTTAGATTATGATCCTCATCTTACTCAGAAGGAATACCAGAATACTGTACTTGATTAAAATGTAAATCTAGTATTTTATAAAAAAGATTGTCCTTACTGTCAGGTTGGAAAAAGTGTAGTTGTAGATGCAGCTAATAAAGGTTCCTATCCCACATTTTACATTGACACTCAAACAGAAGAAGGTCAAAAGTTGGTAGAAAAATACCAGGTTGAAAAAGCTGCAACTATCATTAAAATTCGTAAGGGAAAAATAAAGAAATATCTATATGCTTCAAGAGATTCAGAGGAAAAGATTGTAGCCGATGAGAAAGGAATCCAGGAGGCCATAAATGACTAAAAGGGTAAGGTTTAGTAAGTGGGCTGAGAAACCTTTTCAAAGATTGAAGTATGTCTAAGGAGGTAGTATGTATCAATTTTTAAATGCTATTGCGCATGGGGTGGTTGGAACTGTCCTGATTGCGATCTGGTTTGTGCCCCTCTTCAAGATAACTATATGTGATAAATTTGGAAATGAAATCAAAACAAAAAGGATGCCATTAGCGTTCTTAATGTTACTAAAAAGTGTTTGGCCGAAAAGTAAGGTTTCATTTATTTGGAAAGAATATAAGAGGAATGGGCATCAGAGATAAGCCATTATTATAAAACCATAAATAGATACTATTTAGAATTAGAAAGGTAAAAATAAGAATATGGAACAAAAATATTACGCTGTTCTTATGCAAATAAATATTGGAAAAAGTGTCTGGTTAGTCCCACAAAAAAGTGGGAAAGTAGCTTGGTCAGATGAAATTAGTGGAACAAGAGTTTTTAATAGTTATGAGGAAGCTAGGAAAACTGTTGAAAGTCATTTCCTAGAAGATTTTGGCTTTATTGGTTCATACAAAATTATAGAGTTCACTCATCAAGAATTGTTAGATTTTGAAATATTAACTGATGACTAAATAGTCCAAAATATCTTCATAGCTTACGTCGGGATTAATGTATTTCTTAGAACTATGCTTAACAAACTTTCCAAAGTAAAATAGTTTAAGAGGTTGTTTATCTTTTGATGCTTTTTCTAATATTTTCAGCTTTCCTTTAACTCCATGATGGCTAGCGAGGCTTTTGTTAATCGTTATAGTTGGATAATTAGAGTCTTGTTCAATTGTGCATAAACTATGGAATCTAACTAAAAAATAACTTTTTTCAGGGTTCTCTTTGTTGTAAATAGACTTTACTGTTGCAGTATCATAATAGATATGAACATCTTCTAGGTTTATTCCTCTTTGGTTTGCTTCTTTTAGATTGACAAAGTATCTTTCGAGTTGGATTTCTCTTTTATATTTATCATAGAATGTATACTTCTCTCCAGACTGGTATTCTAAAAAATAATTGACTAAGTCTCTGAGTTGTTTCACATGGCTACGGAAAGTCCTCTTGTCCTCATCAGTACGAGAGGAATGAGAGCTCTGACGATGAATTTCATCTTTATTTGACTCAGAAGAAAAATTGGATTCGTCTTTCTGTCTAGGTTTAGTTACAGTAGCCAAGCTCCCTTTAACAAGGTCTAAGTCAATAACCAGTTTATTTTTCTCACGGTAAAAAGAGATATGATTTTCAGACGTTACTTCTTGTTCCCTTTGTTGATAATGTTCAATCATACGTTGACAATTATTAGGGTCATGTTTTTGATTTCTTGCCCCAGGAGTAAAATAGGGAGTTTTATTAAAGTCTGGATTATTGAAGTTAGCTAAGGTTAATTTGAAGGAGCATTTTTCTCCACATTGAAATTTTTTGGCATCAGTTAAATGATTAGGAGTTCCGATTAGAGAACAGGAAAAATCAAAGGCTTCTTTTGGAGTTACGTGTTGTTTTAATTCTAAACTATAAGCAGATTGAAAAGACATAAATAATTACCTCACTAATAATTTTTATTTTATTTTATCATTATTTCACATAGAATAGAAAGGATAAATCTATCATGATAGAGACAGCAAAACGATGGATTGAAAAGATAAAATCTAGCCCAATTTTGAAACCATTTATTAAGATTAAAGTTTGGTTTCAAGAGAATATTATTAAGAGAAAACTAGTTATTTTCTCAATGTTGTTTGTGACCTGGTTGACCCTTTTGATGGGAGCAATTTTCTCGCCACAAAGACAAACTTATACTTCAGAACAACTCAAAACAAAGCAGGTTTTTGCGAATGGCAGTGGTGAGATGAAACTGGTCAGCCAGGAATATTCACCAGATACTGGAATTATTGTTTTACAATTTGAGACGAAAGATGCTACGACTTCGATAGATCGGGGCATCGATGCCAAACGATTGAAATGGAAACTCTATGCGCAACATAAAGATTCAAAAATAGAAATGGATGTTGTCCCAATCATTGATAATAAAGTATCAGTTATTATTAAAGGAGTTCCGAAAAATTTTGGTGCATTTGCGATCGATGTGACAAATCAGACAGTCGCTTCTAGTTCAATTGATGTGAATATTTCATCGCCATCCAGTGATTCTAAAAAGGTTTCTCAGAAGAAATCTGAAGAAGATGACACTGTACAATTTTTTGTAACTTCTCAAAATACTCAGCTTGAAATTAAAGCTATTGAGGTTGTCTCCAGAGAAGAATTTACTCTTCAGGAAATAGAAAAAGAGATCAATTTCCAGAATGAACAGTCTCAAAAATTGACAACCTCAATTGCTCAATTAAAGGAATCAATTGAAGATGATAATTCACGAAAAGCGAGTCTTCAAGCGGAAGCAAAATATTTAACAGGTGATGATCTAGAAGCCAATCAAAAGAATATTGCTACGCTGGATACAAATATCGAAACGAAGAACAGAACTATTGAAACAGCTTATAAAAACATTGAGAAGTTAAAGGCTAAATTAGAGTCTTTGGACAAGAAAAAACAGGCAGTCAAAGATGGAACATTTGAATTTTCAAATCCTATTGAAACTGTAGAAATGAATTAAAAAAGTGAAACAAAGAGCGCATTTTCGATGATAAGCGAGTTTGTGTTTACCAACAAATAGCAGTCAAAAATCTCCTTAATTTTTGAATTAAGGGGATTTATTTTTTATGATTGTCCCTTTAAAAAATAATTTGAGATTTTCGGTTACAATTGGATTAATTAAATAAAAAGGAGAAGTAATCATGGCTAAAAATGATTTAACAAAAATTGATAATCAACTAGAAGAGGCAAAGAAAAAAGTTGCCCTTTTAGAACAGGAACGTAAAGAAGCAGAAGAGGATCTTCAAAAACAAATTGGTAAAATTTATGTTCAAATTCAATTGAAGAAAAATAAAAATCAGTCGTATGAATCGATTTTTGAAGAGTTAAAAATGGAATTAAATCTCATCAAAGAAGAGGAAAAAGAACAACGTTTAGCAGCTAAGAAAAAACGTGAAGAAGGAACCTTTCCAGTTGAAAATCAGTCTTGATTTTTGAGTTTTAAACTTCCAAATGAAGTCAAAAATGGTGTAAGTAAAAGTATGTAAAGAATAAAAACAGTGTAAGTATAACACCTATAAAGTGTGTAAAGGTAAGTATAGCATGTGTGTGTAAGTAGGTGAAGCCGAGAAAATTGATATCATTGGAAACGTTGATACTATCAACATATCACGGAACGTGATATCAGTTTCCCTTATGCTCTTTTCTACCACAACACACTAAAAAAGGACCTTAGTCCCTCTGTGTGTGTTAGTGTGTTGAAAAACCGCAAAAATAGAACCGTATCGGTTCGTGATGTTGCGAGGTTGAAGTTTTCTTTTTTGCTTCTTTTTGCTTTTGCTTCGACAAAAGAAAAAAGAAGTCCTGTTTTTGGGACAATAAATAATAAGATGGAGGATACAGATGGACATTCTCATTAGAGGATTAGCACAGGAAGAGGTTAGCTACCTAAAATCTCTTGCCAATAAAAATAAAGCCAAGTCATTTAATGATTTTCTGCTCTCAATTTGTCGTGAAAAAATTGAGTACGGAAAATTTAATCGTGCTCAAGATTTGTATGTTGCTCATTTGGAAAATATGAAATTAGCTTCTGACCATGTTCTTGAACAAATGAAAAAACAGACAAGGATACTCTCTGAATTTGAAGAAAAAATGGATTGTTATGGTGATCATATTTCACGTTGGTTAGAGTATGAAGGGGAGGTGGAAAGTGATGACTAAAAATTTTTTAATTAGAAATGTTCCTGATGATATGTTTGAACAACTTCAGGCCATTTCAAAAAAATATAACTATCCAAGTTTTAATGAGTTTATGTTATCGCAAGTTCAAAATATCGTAATGAATGACGGATTGAATTTGTACAATAATCAATTTGCGGAAACATTGTCCTATATCAAAAAACAACAAAGTCAGATTTTAGAATTGATGTTGAAGAATGAAATTTCTCTTTCAGCTTTAAATGTTAAACAAGATATTGTAAATGAACTAACGACAAATTGGTTACATTTTATGGATGATGTATCTGCACTTGAAGCTGAGCGACGGTCAGGTGGTGTTTGAAAATGAAGAAGAATAAATCTCTGTTCATCATTCTTATTTTTCTTGCAATCTTTGTCGTACAACCTAACAATTTTAATGCTATCAAATCTGGCTTGACACAAAATGATATCTCGACTCAATTGAACATAGCCGATTCAGCTGAAGAAAAAAATTCCAACTCAAATTTGAATACTTCTCTGAAAAATGATGATTTGAAATCGAAGGAGTATGATGGAAAAAATCAAGTGATTGTTGTCAATGAAAAATCACAATTTACAAAAAGCGAATTGAATTTAGAAAATGGTAGCTGGGAAAAATATTCTGATTTAGATTTTTTAAATCGTGTAGGAATTGCTGAAGCGATGTTGGGAAAAGATTTGATGCCAACTGAAGATAGAGAATCTATTTCGTCTATCACACCAACAGGATGGAAAAATAAAAAAATAATTTTCAACGGGAAAGAAGATTATTTATATAATCGTTCTCACTTAATCGGTTTTCAATTAAGTGGAGAGAATGCGAATGCTAAAAATTTATTTACAGGTACACGTGCTTTAAATGCAAATTTTGAAGATGAACAATCATCAATGGTTTACTATGAAAATAAAATTTCTAACTACATAAAAAATACGAACCACCATGTTCGCTATCGAGTAACTCCTATATTTAGAAATGTGGAATTAGTTGCTAGAGGAGTTCGTATGGAAGCACAGAGTATTGAAGATGATGAGATTTCATTTGATGTATATATCTTTAATATTCAACCAGGATATAAAATCAATTATTTGACAGGATCATCTCAGAAAAATTGAGGAGGGAAAAATGAATCCAAGACTTAGCTTATACTTTAGCGAAGAAACACATGAAAAATTTAAGGAAGTAAAATCTTACTTGAAAGAATCGTCTGCTTTGCAGAAACAGTATCGAAATAATTCAGCAACGCTTGTCACTTTGATTGAAGTTTTTTATAAACTATTTATTGAATTAGGAGAAGGAAAAAATTTTTATGAGCGACTGACTCAGCTGGAAAAAAATTTTGGAGGTAGCTTTGATTCTGGAAATGACAACAAGGCAATTCATCGTCAACTTGATCAAATTCTCTATTTAACACTAACCAACTTTCATGCTATTACGAAAGATGATTTTGATGTTCAAGATTTGGAATCTATTCATTCACGACTGGATCCTACACAGCATGAATTAATGGCAAGAATCAACGATGTCATTCAAGAAGATGTTGCACGTGGTCAAACAATCAAACATTCTCATTGAGGTACACTAAATGGTAGATGTTGTTGAAATCTATTTGGAAACAGGAGACTTTCATGAAGCGGTGAGACAGTCAGGGTTGCCTACTCATATAGCTCATTTGAAACTGATTAAGAGCGGCTGCCTGAAAATTCAAGATAAAATTCAGTATGGTTCTAGGACAGCTAAACTTGGGGGAATGGCCGAGGAACTTTTTCAAAAGTATGTTCCAGATGCAACGGATGCGAATAAGTATTTCAAGAAAAATAATCCAGTATATGATTTTTGGCTAGATGGTCTAACGATTGATGTAAAATATAGCTCACTATATAAAAAGAAAAATGGGAACTCCCATCACTGGCAATTGAGGACAAAAGGAAATCAAGATTTTATTGTCGCCTTTTTAGAACGAGAAAGTGGTTCGGAGTTAGAAAAACCAAATATCTTATTGATTCCAATGCAATTTGTTGAAGAGCAAAAAGAATTACATATTTCTCAATCAGGACGGTGGATCAATGATTTTCAAGTTGAACCTGAAGAATTACAACCGTTATTAAAAGACTACGCTCTTTTAAGGAAAAATGGATTATTTTAATTCAAAGAGAGGAAAATAATGAACGTATCTTCTAGTCCAAGTATTACCTTCATGCTGCAATATACAGAAGCAAATAGTGGGTTTGTAGACTACACCAATAGAGACGAAGCTGTCGAGGTTGATAATGAATTAAATTTAGAAACACACAGACAAAATATTGAGTCTCTAACTGAAGATGAACTACAAAAAATCCAAGCTGAAGTCCCAGAAATAAAACTTAATTTCCAGGAGTACATCGATTATATGAATCGTTCTTATGCTACTGAAAATCAAAATGAAGAGATGACAGCGATTTTTACAAAAGAGGCCAATTACTTGCAGCGTAGCAAAGTAACTGAATTGAAAAGTAAGTTAGAACAGGCTTATCAAAATGGCTCTCTTCTATGGCAGGGTGTTATCTCTTTTGATAATGATTTTTTGTCCAAGGAGGGATTATATGATCTGGAAACTGGGAAAGTCGATCAGCAAGCTATTAAGTCGGTCATACGTGAAGCATTGCCGAGGTTGATTGAAAAAGAAGGCTTATCTGATTCATCATTTTGGTGGGCCAACATTCACTTGAATACGGATAATATTCATGTGCATTTTGGTTTATCAGAAGTCGAGTCTGCAAGAGAAAAAATTTTCTATCGACCTCGTGGACGAATGGAGTACAGAGGAAACTTTTCCCAGAAAACTATTGAGCGTTTTAAAAGCGATGTTTTTCATGGCTTGTTGAATGAACAGACTAGAGGAATGATTGTTCGACGAGAACAAATCTTGGCCAATATCAGAAGTGAGTTGATCAATTCTGTATTTAGAGATCAGAAGGTTCGTTCTTCGGCTGAAAAAAATTTTTTGGAACAGGCTTATAATCATTTGCCTATGGATAAAAAATGGCGCTATGGCTCAAATGCAAGAGATTTTGCAGTCAGTAAATTCTTCATTGATCGCTATCTGGATTCCTATTTAGAAAATGATGGGAAAGAGCTCTATCAAGAATTCCTGAAAGAAACGAAGGAATTCCTAGAAACCTATAGAGGAGCTTATTCGGCTGGAAAAAAATCAACCTACGAGAAGATTCGGAAACTTGATGGTCGTGTTGAGAAAACACAACAGGAGGCTGCAGGCTATCATCTGCAGCAATTAATAGCGAATCGAGAGAAGGAGTTGAGAGAACGATTAGCAAATAGAATCTTGCACCTATTTCGTGAGAATGCTCCTGAAATAGCTGATGTTCGGCTGGAAAAAAATTTATCCAATTTCTCAGTAAAGAATCAACAAATGATTTTAGAACAGGATCCCAATGCAAGTGTTATCAAAACACTAGATGCTTGGAAAAAACTGGGTTATGATTTGAAAGATGGGGCCAAACCTCTTGAAATTACAAAACCAGTTTATGCTGCTTATGATAAACACGGAACAGGTTTGGGACGTCCTGAATATGTTACGGAATTAGTTTATGATGTGAGTCAGATGAAAGAAGACTTACTGGAGAAGCAACTTAGTTTACGTGACTTATCGCTATTTTCTTCAGCTGATTTGAAAGATCTTGTAGAAGCAGCTAAAAAGAAAAGTGATCGCTCATTAAAAGAGCGACAGGAGTTAGGAACATTTCGCTATGCTTTAAAATTGAGTTTATTGGAGGAAAAACAGAGTAGTTTATTAGTTCGTAAAACTCTTTTTGATCAAATTCAACCACTTGAAACTGATAAGCCATTTGTTGAATTAAAAAAGAAGGAGATTCTTCAAAGACTGAAGCTGACTGAATTGCAACTGACTCCAAATTATAAACTAGGTGAAGCAGACCAATCTCTAAAACAATCTCTTGCTAACCAATTTGAAGATAGTGTTTCATTTTCAGTAGAAAAGGCTGATTCATTAGCAATTCAAGCACCTATTAAACGTTTGAAGGGAGAATTAGCAGCAGTTCAACCTCTTCAAGATGAAGGAGTGTTGACTATTCTAAAGGGCTATCCTGTTACGAAAGATAGCTATATAGAAGAGCTACAGACCCATATCTCAATTTTTCAGCTGAAACATCAGATTTACAGTCGAAATAAGGAAATTTCACAAACTATTGATCCAGCGACTATTCAAAAATTAAAACAGGAGAATGCGGAAGGATTTTCTGAACTCAAATCACTCTATCAAAAATTATTGCCGGAGGAAGAAAGCAATCAGAAAAGTCAGTTAGCTCAAGCTGTTTCACATAAAATGCAAGAAAGGAAGAACCTGCAAAGAAAAAACGTCCAACAATCTCAAGGTAAAGCAGTCATCAATACAGATTTCATGAGAAATTTGACCAATTCTCTTCAAAGGGCTCAACAAGCAAATAAAAAAGCCCTCATGGAACGTGAGAGAAGTGATGAGAGACAAGAACTGGAGGAGAAGGGACACAGTATATAAGAGTCATTGTAAAAGCAATGACTTTTTTTGTTGAAAATGGAAATCTATTGTCCCTTTAACTGTGATTTCTCGATTATTACATAGAATAGAAGGATAAAAAGAGAAAGGAGAAGAAAAATGAAGCTATTATTTCCAGATGTCGCAGTTGAAAACTTTGATTTCTCAGCCGAATGGTTAATTACGGCAATGAATGCCGATAATAAGCAAGTGCATTTTGAGGGTCAAGGAAGAAATTCTGATTTAGAAATGGTTCTAGATTTTAAGGAAAATTCTGAGCTATTTGAATCTTTTTCAGTAGGGGAATTGGTTCACTTAGATCCAGAAACATTTCTACCAGCAGAGAAAGAGCCGTACAAACCACAGTATGAAGGATTTTAAGGAGATTTTATATGACAGAACAAGAATCAAGACGTGGGAAAAGCCGTAGAGAACGTGTTGAATTTGCACGTTCTAGAGATATTTTGGATGTTGCAAACGAGCTTCAGATGGAGCTGGTTCGATCTGGACGAGACTATCGATGGAAAGAACATGATAGCCTAGTTATTTCGCCTGATAAAAATTTATGGAAATGGTTTTCTAGAAATACAGGTGGTGATGCGATTTCTTTGGTTGAGACAATAAAGGAAGTAGATTTTAACCAATCGGTAGATTTTTTAAATGATGGAAATTTTAAAGAGTTTCAAATGGTTGAAAGGCCTCAAGAGGATTTTAAATACTATCTTGAGAAATACGAGCAGCCGTTATCAGCTGGACGAGACTACTTACGAAATCAACGTGGGCTATCCGATGAAACGATTGATTATTTTTTGGAACAGGGCGTTTTAGCCCAAGCTAATGCTAAACTTGACTACTTTGCGGAAGGTAATAGCGGAAATTCAACAAATGCGATTGAGCCAGTTATTGTATTCAAGTCCCTTTCTTCTTCAGGTGAAGTTGTTGGAGCCTCTTTACAAGGAATCCAGGAGAATCGGGAGAAGTGGCCAAAACATGGATATGCTAAAGTGATTATGAAAAACTCCGATCCTATGACAGGTATTCATGTTGATATTGGCAGTCCAAAACGATTGATTTTCACTGAGAGTCCAATTGATTTAATGTCCTACTATGAATTGCACAAAGATAGTCTTCAGGACGTCAGATTAGTTTCTATGGATGGTTTGAAAGAATCGACTATAGGCCGTCATCTATCTCAAATTCAAGCTGAAATATCAGGAAAACCGCTAAGATGGACACCTGAACAATTAGCGGACGGACTTCAAGTAGCTATTGATCATCACTTTTTTGAAGATGGGAAAAATGCGGATTTGATTACTCTAGCTTTAGATAATGATAAAGCAGGTAGAACATTCATTCAAGAATTGGAGGCAAAAGGAGCTGTTATCAATTCAGATCTACCAGAACTAAAATCAGGACAAGATAAAACGGACTGGAATGATGTTCTGAAGAATCAACGGGAAGAAAAGCCTGATAGTCGCAAATCAGAATACGAACAAATGGCTGAAGAAACTTTATCAGAATCAAGTCACTTCCCTGATACCAGCCACCTTTCTCCTGAAGATGCGGAGTGGCTTAAAGAAAATTGGAACAATATTTCTTTCTCTGTTCAGTCGACTAGACCCTCTGAAACAGATCTGGCTGCGGCAGAAAAGCATTCTCCAAGCAATCAAGAGTCTATTAGGAATATAGAGGAGAATGCTGGAAGATTGATGAGCTATGAAGAGGTAAAACAGGAAAACGAAGCATTAACTAAAAGATTAAATAATCGGATTCAATCTGGAGAATTATCAATTGAATTTGCCCCAGATTTCTATCTATATGATGTCTTTGCGAAGTTAGGAAATAGCCATCCTACTAAATACCTCAACGCTAAACGAATGGAAGTATTGTCTCCTATTCATTCACTTTTAACCTCTATTGATGATCAAACGATTGATTTATACAAGAAAAAAGGAACTCCTGAGCAGGATTCCTTGTATCAAGCATTGAAACCTCATCAGAGAGCTTTGGGAGTAGATATTTCAACCCGTTTTATTGGTGAACTTGCTATAGCAGCCTATAATACCAACAAGCAGCTAGAAAGCCTTTCAAGTGACAGTTTTGGCGCCTATTTTGGTGAAAGAACCCTTGATAATCTATCACAATCGGTTGAGCGAATGCTAGAGTATCCATTGATTGAATCCGGAACAAGAGATTTTGCCCATGGTTTTGTGACAACACCAAATATATTGTTTCACTATTTGGATGAGCAAGAGGGAGAAGTGGTGTTAAACCATGAATTATTGGATAACTTGATGTCATGTCTTGAGACTCATCCTATTAAGATAATGGAGACTTCAGAAGAAAAAGCCCCTGAGAAATCTCAAGAGCTAGATGTGATTTTGGAGCAACAAAAAAATGAGAGGACCAGTGGTAGTCTGGGGTCTTTACAGCCCGAAGCTGAAGGCAGTCCCACACCCGTACCAAAAGCTGGCACCTTTGAACGCTCTGTTACCAGTCGTCCTACGACATCCTCTCATTTACTTTATTTTACCATAAATGAAGAGTTTCAGTCAAGTAATGATGGCTACTATCACTCTATTTCCTTGGATGAATTAACTAAATTAAATCGTCCAATCCGTAGACTAGCTTTGCAAAATGCAGCACAATATTATTTGGATGAGTTGGCAAACTCAAAGATTAATTATGTTACCCCTGATAAGACTGTACAAGTGAATTTTGAAGAAAAGCACTTCATGCATCTAACAGGAATTAAGCCAATCGCATCAGGGCAGACACCTGAGAAAACTTTACATGATTTTGCAGAAGGAAATGGGCATTTTGACAATATTTTATTGGCTAACAATGATGCGGCTTTTGACAAACTAAAGGTCTTATCAGATCTTTCAGTCGCAACAGAAAGTACATCTTTCTATTTTGATGATTTAACTAATCTTAGGCGATATGATGGACGTTTTGATAGTCTTATAAAGTCTGATGATAAAGATATTATCTTGTTATTCAAAGAGTTAGAGGAAGAAAACTATATTCCAATATCAGTTTTTAAGTCTCGGACAAAAATTACCAAGGAACTAGATACGGTAGATAAAACACCTATTCTTGGTGTGTTCCGTGAACGTGATGGCCAGATTGAACAGCTATCGATTAATGATGAATATGTTAAAGATGGTGGCGAGGAAATGTTATCTGTCTTAAAACATAAGCAGTATGAGGAGATTTCTGAAGAACCTGAACTACTAGATCCAGAGAACACACTGAATAAAACCTCACTTGATTCAGCTACCTTTACTCAAGTTTTGGATACTGTCTATAATTTAGGTGTGCCAAATGACATCTCAAAAACTCCAGAAGAATTTCATCAAGCCTGGAATCATTATCTTGACTATGCGAAGCAGTACAATGATAAATTTGATCAGATTGTTGCTGCAGCTGGTGAAGATCATCTCCTAGATACAAATTCAGATTTTTATAAAGAATGGATACAAGATCATATCTATAAGGAAAACTACCATGTACGCCTTCAATGGTCTGAGGAACGCCCAGAAGGCCCTATATTGCCATTTAAAGAGACAGAGCTGATATCTTATCAAGATTTCGCTAGGGAGCTATATAAGGCCAATCAGGACTTTTATCCAATTCATCAAGAAGGAATGAAACAAGTAACAGCAGGCAATACTGAAGGCTATATCCCTCCTACCAAAATTAAGTTTGATGTCTATGCTCCAGGTGGGAAAGTGATTAAAGAAGGAATTCGATATGATGTTGGAGATGAGACTAAACCAATTTCACAAATGCTAGGATTAGGATATCGTCGACTCAACGGTCAATCTGAACTAGCATTGATGGATGAAGAAATTCTTTCTCAGCTGGAAAATAAAGAGGTGAACAAGGAAATTTCCCAGGAAGCAAATGAATCAACTCGATTGACAGAAGAAGTAACAGGTCAAACTCTTGATACAAGTGAAACGGTAGCTTTTCAATCTTCTAAGCAAGAAACTAAAAATAATTTGCTTCAGCGTGTAGAGGAGATTCTGAAAGAGGAACCTATTTCGAATTTGGAGACTCCTGAAGTAAACTCAAGTAGTATTGATTATGCTACTTTAACGCCTCATGAATTGAGTGAGGTTGCTTTTCAAAAAGTGAGAGAGTACACAGAAACACCAGAACGGTTAGAAGAGTATATGAATTTTATGAGTAAGTTTCCAGAACTCTCACCTAGAAATGTTGCTTTGATTCAGGAACAGTGGCCAGGAGCGAATGCAGTCGCAACCTATAATCAATGGCAATCTATGGGGGAAGCTCTTGGGATTACTTCAGATCAGGTATTTGAAACTAGAAACACCTATACCAATAAAAAAACAGGTCGAACAAGAGAAGTTGTTCATAACAATCTTTCGGTTAAGACAGGAGAAAAATCACATATTACCTTGTTTAGACCTATGATGGTTGAAATGATTCCTGTATTGGATGAAAATGGGAATCAGGTGAAAAATGGGAAAGGAAATCCAAAATATAAAAGACTTTCTGAAGCGACACCTGAAGAAAAGGCTTTAAAGAAAGAAGGAAAGTTAAAATCTCGCTTCTTCCAGGAAAGAGATTCAAAAACAGGCTTAGCTAAATTCGCTACGTATAAAGTCTTTGAGTTGTCTCAAACAACCTTGAAGCCTGAATTTTATCCAAAAGCGATGCCAAATCGTCACTATGATTTTAATATGGATCATATTCGTACGAAAGAGGTGCTTGAAGGACTTTCAGACTATGCTAAGAATATTGGGGTAACAATCTATCAAGACGATGCAAAAGAGTTGAGAAGTGCGAAAGGATCTTTTTATCCAGATGAACAAAAGATACTTTTGAATCCAGATAATACTCCTGGAGAAGTCGTTGCCACTACTATTCACGAGTTGGCGCATGCTAGTCTACATAACCCTAAATTTGCTAACTCGTATAAGGAAGATGTCTCAAAAGATCGTAGAGAACTTGAAGCTGAGATGACAAGTTATCTCGTTTCTAATCATTTTGGGTTAGATACCTCTGAAAAAGCCATTCGCTATATGGCAATTTGGACTGATAATTTGACCTCTCTTGATGATCAACAACTAGCGCAATCTATGAAACGGATTCATGGAACAGTATCTAAGATTGTAAAAAGTGTTGAACAACATACAAAGCCTTATCAGTTGAATAGACAGGTGGGACAAAATCAAAATTTTATCCAAAGCCCAAAGAAGGGGCTTAAAGTATAGAAAGAGTGCTCTTTGTGAGCCTCTTTTTTGTGTAAAAAGTTATATAACTTTTTGTGTTGTTCTTTGATATGAACTCGTTCTACTCTGTGTCAATGTCCCTTTACAAAAGATTTTTTAATTATAGATTACAATGACAGAAAATGAAGTAGAAGGAGAATGATATGGTTATAGTTATTCTGGCTGAAAAAGAGAAACAGGCAGAAGCTTATGCTACAGCTTTGGGACAATTTAGTAAAAAGAAAGGTGTCTATGTTATCAGGCAATCACTCTATTTTCCAGCTGAAGTCCATGTGGTGGCTGCTGAAGGGCACTTATTTGAATACAGTGAACCAGACAACTGGTCACTTGATAAATTACCTCTGACAAATGTTTCATTTAAGCAACATCTCAAGGAGGATAAGAATTCAAGAGAAAAATTTAAGAGAATTTATGATGAAGTGGTAGCAGCGGATCAAGTGATTATTGGGACGGATGCTGATAGAGAAGGAGAGCGGATTGCGTACTCTATTTTGTCGCACATACCAGGAGGCAAGGAGAAAATTTGGAAACGGCTTTGGGCAAGCTCCTTGACCAAGAAAGCTCTTCAAAAAGCTTTTCAGGAATTGAAGGAACCTTCAGAGACCTATAATTACTATTTGGAAGCTGAAGCACGTGCACAAAGTGATTGGTTGGTAGGAATGAACTTATCACCTCTTGCAACTCTTGATCTTCAAGCAAGAGGACAACTCCCTCGAACAAAAGGTAGCCATCTATCGGTTGGCCGAGTTCAAACACCAGCGGTCAGACTAGTTTGTGAAAATGATTTAGAAATCCGCAACTTTACCCCAGAAAAATATTGGAGGCTTCAGCTGGAGGATAAGAAAAATGGGGTATTCTTCACCACAAAAGACAAAACTAAGGATAGTGAGGCTATTTTAGCCTCTTCAAGGGGATTATCAACCACCTCTGTTGTTTCTTCAGTTGAGGTAGAAAATCATCAGAAATCCGCTCCACAACTATTTACCTTGTCTGAATTACAAAGTTTTGCAGCAAGCGCCTGGAAATTTGACTCAAGTAAAACGGAGAGCATTGTTGAGGGACTGTATTTGGAAGGTTTTCTCTCCTATCCACGACCAGACTCAGAATACATCAATCATTTGGAATTTGACGATTTAAAAGAAAATCTATCTGCCTATCAAAAAGCTATTAATTGTCATTTTCAGCCAGCGTTTTTGGAGCCTAGAGAAGATTATGTCAATGATGAAAAAGTATCTGGTACAAGCCACTCAGCCTTGATTCCGACTGAAAGAATTCCAAACCTTTCGAATTTAAAAACTGACCAACGGCTGATTTATGAAGCAGTTGTGAAGCAAGCAATCTTGATGTTTGCGGATGATTGTTATTATTCAACTAAAACAATTGAAGTAGAAAATAATGGTCTTGTTTTTAAAACAAAGGGTAGAACGCTTCATAAATTAGGGTGGGCTGAATGGAGTTCACGAAAGGTACGAGGTCCTGTTGAAGTTCCTGATTATCAAGTGGGAGATAGAATTGAGACACAAGTCCAGATTGCAAATGGGGAAACAAAACCACCTAAACGATTAACTGAAAGCCAATTGATTGGCCAAATATTTCCTAAATATGGCTTGGGAACACAAGCCACTAGAGGAGAAATCATTAAAAAAATTCAAAGTAAGGGTTATGTTGTTAAAGATAAAAAAACAGGTCAACTAACGCCTACCAACAAAGCCTATCTACTTATCAATTATCTCTATGACAATGAGTTTTCTGATCCAGAGACAACAGGAGGCTGGGAAATGTTTCTATCTCAGATTGGAGAAGGGACAATCAATCCACGAGAATTTGTGGATGCAATAAAAGATAAGCTCACTCTTCAAATCAAGGAAGTAAAAGAAAGAGGTGATTAAGTGTGACTACTGAAGAAAAGAAAAAAACACCCTATTTAGATCGTTATACAGATAATTTGACAGAAAAAGTTTCAAAAAAAGCGGAAGATTATCAGGTGTACGGACGTGATAAAGAAGTAGAAGCTGTTCAGACCACTCTTCTCAGGCGAACTAAGAATAATCCTATTTTGGTAGGAGAAGCTGGAGTGGGAAAAACAGCTATTGTTGAAGGATTTGCTTTAGCCATTTTAAGAAACCAGGTATCTCCAAAATTAAAAAATTTGACCGTGCGTTCTCTGGAACTATCTAGCTTAATGTCAGATGAGGATGGAGGATTTATTGTTAAGTTTAAAAAAATTATTGAGGAGATGGTAGAAACCAAAGGAGAGAATCTTCTCTTTATTGATGAATTTCATACTATTGTTGGTGCTGGTGGTTCAGATAAGGGCGCTTTGGATGCTGGAAATATTATTAAACCAGTTTTGTCACGTGGTGAGATGCAATTGATTGGCGCAACTACATTGGATGAATTTCATGAGTATGTCGAACAGGATCGAGCGCTAGAGCGAAGGATGCAACCGATTATGGTTTCTGAACCAACAACTAGTCAAGCGGTTGAAATTCTTGAACAAGCTAAAGCTATTTACGAAAGTTTTCACCAGGTGTCTATTAGTTCTGCTGCTGTAAAACAAGCTGTACTTTTATCTGTTCGTTACATACCAGATCAATTTTTACCTGATAAAGCCTTCGACTTAATAGACGAAGCAGCGACAATTTGTTCTACAAATGGATTAGGTCATGTTGGGAAGCAAGAAATTGCAGAGGTACTGAAAAATAAAACAGGTATTCCTGTCACGACGATTTTGAAAGGTGACAAGGAAAGACTAGATGGTTTAAAAGAAAAGCTGTCACGACGTGTTAAAGGTCAAGATGAGGCTGTAGATGCTGTTGTGAATGCTATAACTGTTGCACAAGCTGGTTTACAGGATCAAAGAAAGCCCCTATCTTCCTTCATGTTTCTAGGAACTTCAGGAGTTGGAAAAACAGAGCTTGCCCTAGCATTGGCAGAGGGGATGTTTGATGATGAAGAGGCGATTATTCGTTTTGATATGTCTGAGTACAAGCAAAAAGGAGATATTACAAAGTTGATTGGCGATCGTCAAACTAGGACAAAAGGTCAATTGACTGAGAAGGTTAAACAAAAACCTTATAGCGTTATTCTGATCGATGAGGTGGAGAAAGCACACTCAGAAGTTGTAGATTTATTTTTGCAGGTGCTGGATGCAGGACGTTTGACTGATTCAACTGGAAGGCAAGTGAGCTTTAAGAATACGATTGTCATTATTACTACGAATATTGGTTCTCAAAAAATTATTAAGCAGTACGAATTGAAAGGGAATTTTAAAAAGCTAACCGATAGGGATAAAATTAAGTTTGAAAAGAGCATGACGTTGGAGTTGGAGACTAAATTCCGACCAGAATTTCTCAATCGAATTGAATATAAATTGATTTTTAACATGTTAGACGAGGAAGTGAATAAGGAAATTATTGTCAAACAGCTATCAGAAATTCAAGAAAGAATGAAGAATAAAAAGTTGACTCTCTCTTATGAAGAAAGTTTGGTTACTTATTTATTAGATGTAGGAACAAATATAAAGGACGGTGCACGGCCACTTGAAAGAGTGATTAAGCATAAAGTACTTCCTTTAATTTCTAAAGAATTTCTTAATCTATCAGATTTCAACCAGGAATATCATTTTCATCTTTGGGTAGAAGGTGATGCGCCAGATGAACACCATCGTGAAGATAAAAGAGAAATATTATTTGAAGTTGAGGCTAAAAATAAGTCATTTGGTGAAGTATTATTTTCATAAAGTTCACAACAAAAAAATGATTGTCCCTTTAAAAATTTTTTTCAATTATCTATTACACTAATATTGTCAAAATAACAAAGGAGGATTTCTATGAAAAATTATTTGACAAGACAATTTAAACAAGTAAAAACAAAATCAAAAATGTTTTTATTGAGCCTTTCTCTATTTCTAACAGGATCTACAGTTTATGCGGATGATCCGTTCGCCAAGTCTGATACCTTAGCAAAAGAAGGAATAACTAAGGTTCAGGGAATCGGTGTTGTGTTATTTGGTTTAGCAGCGGTTGTAACCTCATTGATTTATGGTTTTGGTGGACGTGAGCTAAAAGCGGCGATGAAGAAACATTGGGTTGCGATTGCAGTTGCAATTATTGGTGTTGCAGCAGGCCCAGGTATTATTGAATGGTTCTTTAACTTTATTAAAAATTAAGGGGTAAAAATTATGACTTTTTCACTCTTTAATAAAAATAGATGTTCTATTACCGATGAGCTTTTCCTAGAGCTTACCTGGGACGATGGAAGAGGTCTAGAGGAAGATAGTGAACTGCTTGATATTATTGAGGGATTGGATCATCTTTCTAATTTTTCTCAGCCTATTTCAAAAAGTTTGCCCTACCTAACATTTCAACAAGCGGAGTTGTTATTTAAAGAGTTAAAACAGGCGTATGGTCGGTTTCAGCTGAAAAAAGTAGCAATTGCTCATATGGAAGGGAAAACTGTAGTGACAGAAGGAGAGGTTTATGCTAGTCCATTCCTCATTACTGAAGACTATGAAAATCTCTTGCTTCCCCTTATTCAAGCAATACTTACTCGCTCTGAATTTGCGAATTACAGCTATCAAGAAAAAAGGGAGTATTTTGAGAACCAGATTTATCCTGTATATAAACAAAGTTTGGGATTATCTGATTCTTCTCTACCCCTTTTCCCAGCCGAAGGTGAAACGTTGATTGGTTCTCAATCAAGTAGTTTGGCCCCTGCTCCAAAAGCTAGAAAACAACCAGATATTGGGGATTCTGTACCTCATAAGCAGTCAACTTCCCTCAAGAAATTTTATCTATTTTTAGGTTTTTTAGGAGTGCTTACAATAGTAAACATTGTTTGTGTATTCTTTGCTTTCACCCAACTATCAAACCAGTCAGAAAAAGTAAATTTCTTATATCAGGAACAAAAAAATACTCAACTAATCATTTCAACGAAAAATGAAGTTGATGTATTTAGCCGCTATTTCTTACCTTCTTATTACTCAGGCAAAAAAGAAAACCTAGTGAATTTTCTTTCTGAAGGTAATGCAAAATTTACCCAACCAAAAGAAGGGATTTTACAGTCCGTTATTTTAGAGAAGTTGAATTATGATTCAGAAACTCAAAAATACACGGTTTCCTATATCCTATCAGTCAAAAAAGGTGATAAATCATCTAGCGTTAGATTAACTTTTGATGTAAAAGCTTCTGATTCTTCAAAATATGGATTTGTTGTAGAAACAGAACCAAAAGAATCAAATTATCTTAAAAATTAGAAAAGGAAAAATCACAATGAACAAGAAACAAGTATTAGCTACACTCGCACTATCAACAATCGCACTTGCACAAGCTGGTTATGTATCAGCAGATGAACTTGCACCAATTGACTCTTCAGCTCCAACAACAGAAGTAGTTACGCCAACAGCACCTAGCGCTTCAACAGAAACAGAAGCTCCAGCAGTTCAGCCAACAGAGCCTTCAGTTACTCCAGTTGACCCAACAACGCCAAGTGTACAAGACAAAGACAACGCAGGAAGTCTTAACGGGGTATCAACAGACAAACCAGCAACTTCTGATAAGCCACAGGATAAGGATAATGCAGGTAGTCTCGATGGTGTTCCAACACAATCAGATAAACCACAAGACAAAGACAGCGCAGGAAGTCTTGACGGGATGCCAGCTGATAAACCAGCGCCTTCAGATAAGGCGCAAGATAAAGATAACGCAGGTAGCTTAGATGGTGTTCCGAATGAACAGCCAAAAACTACTGATCAAGCGAACCAGCAAGGGAAATCTCAAATTGGAACAAGATCTACATCAACTGGACAAGTTGTCCATGATGTAACCAAAGAACCCGTTGAAACAAATACAGGTGCATCTATCGTTAGCACCCAAGGCGGAAACGTAGTTCTTTCAGATGGTTCAGTGGTTGCTCCTGAAGAGGTCGGAGGTACTGTCAATGAAGATAAGACTATCTCTGTTACAGACAAAGATGGTAAGCTCAAAACCCTTCCAAACACAGGAACAGAACAAAGTTTCCTAGCTGCAATCGGTGGAATGTTATTGACAGCAGTTAGTTATTTCTACAAGAAGAAACTATTTTAATTAAGTAAAGGAGAAAAGAAAGTATGTTTAAAACAAAAGAAACTAAAGCATTCGGTTCAATCCGTAAAACAAAAGTTGCAGGAGCTTGTGGAGTAATCTTGGCGCTTGCTATGTTAGGTATGGCGTTTAATGGTACTGTATCGGCTGATGAAGTTTCAACTGCTAAGCCTGTTGCCGCAGAAAAGAAAACAGAAGTAGAAGTTCCTATTACTCATGATAACCTTGACAAAGCTGTAGCAGAAGCTAAAGATGCAGGTGTAAAGGTTGAAGTTGGAGTTGTTCAGGACAAAGGTGTTGCAACCTCTGAAACAGTAGCAGGTAAGCAGAAAGAAATTGAAGCTGATTATGTTAATCAGGAAAAAAATGTCAAAACTGTGACTGATGATTATTCTTCTAAAGTAGATAAAACTACTAAAGAACGTGAAGTAATCGAAAAAGAAAACAAGGATAAACAAGATAAGTTTGACAAAGCTGTAAAAGATCATGAAGCAGAAGTCAAACGTATTGAAGCTGAAAATAAGGCTATTCTTGCTGACAATGCTAAAAAAGAAGCTGATACCAAAGCTGAAAATGAGCGTATCGCAAAGGACAACGCTGAAAAAGAAGCTACCTACAACAAAAACGTAGCAGATCAAAAAGCCTACAATGAAAAGGTTGAAAAGGACAACGCTGATTTAAAAGCTGATTATGACAAAAAACAAGCAAAATATGAAAGCGATCTTGCTAAGTACAACAAAGAAAAAGAAGAACTAGCTAAGAAGGGCCTAAAAGCTGAAAAACCTCATATCACGGTTTATGGCGATTATGACGAAAGCCAACGTGGAAGCGTCAATTACTATAAAAAGCTGATTGCTTCATTCGAGGGGCTAGAAGGGTTGATGAAGGTTAAAGACTATATTGGGCTTCATACCGATTCAACTATCTCAGGTAGTCGTAAAGACCTTATCGTTAAAGGTAAGGGTTTGTTAGGGCAAGTTCATGAACCAAAAGCAGGCGATTCTTTCACGATTCATAACGTTGCTGAAAACGATAAAGGGGAAAAAATCTCTGCTCGTTTCACGTTACAAAAAGTTGAGCGTGAATGGGTTGAAAATGGGAAACCATTGACAGACACAAAAATTAAAATTTATGAATACGCTAAAGACGGTTCTATCAATTTTGGTTTTTGGAACTTAGTTGAGTTCAATCCTAAAATTGAGTTCTTCCTAGAAAAAAACAAGCAAAAAGCTATCTTGACTATTGCTTCAATTTTGAATGACATTGACTGGGGACAAGAGTTGCGTTTGACTTACGAAGATGGAACAGAAGGGCTTGTCCTCAATCCAAAAGGTTCAGAAGTTAAGAAAATCACTCGTGATGGGAAAGAATACTATAAGGGTGAACATAAGTCTGCTGGTGGTAAATATGAAAACGTTGGAGACGAGTCAGATATTCCACTTGGTTCACTTCTTTCTATAGGTCATGGTTCTATATTGAACCTCTCTTACTACAATGGAGTAGGGAAACGTTCGCAATCTGATATTGATTATGTTCGTAAAAGTGCTAAAAATAAAGCTATTGCAGAAGGTAAGCCTGTTCCAACTGATAAAGAAATCTTTGAAGATGAAAACTGGGCTGTTGGATTGTTTGGTAAAGCAAGTGCAACTGTTCCTGTAACAGTCTTGACTACACCACCTGAAAAACCTAAGTACGAGCCAAAAGACACTAAGGAAATTCCTAAACCTAAATTGGAGAAACCAAAAGAGTTTGTACCTCGTACACCACTCCCAACTCCAGCTCCTCCAACTCCACCAGAGAAGAAAAAAATTCCTGAAATGCCTTTAGTTCCTACTGTAAAAGTGAACTATTCACGCTTGCGTGTGAAACCATCAACTCCAAAACCTAAAAAGGCTATTGTTGATACATTCGGACATAATATTGATGGGGCTAATACATTCGATAAGAATGTAAAATTCAGTTTGACTACTGATTATAAGCCTTATTCAACGTTTACTGCTGATTCTAAAACTTATGGTAAAACATGGGCTATGGTAGATGATGTACAAGATGGTGCTTACAAAGTAGATGACAGCAAAATCACTATGAAGGATTCTACTGGTAAAGATGTTAAAGCGCTCTTTAATATGTACCATGTTCTTTCTGAAAAAGAACGTACAAAAGAAATTCAAAACATTTTGAAAGAATCTGGGTTGAATCCTAAAGGCGAGTTTTACCTTTGGGTAGCGAAAGATTCTGCTTCATTCTATAAAAACTATGTGAAACAAGCTAAGAATATTACGATTGACCTTCCTGCACGTTTGCTGGTAGAAAAAGGCAAAATTGTGAAAAACGACTTTAACCAAATTGACTTTGGTAATGCCTCTATTTCTAACTTGGTAACTGTGCAAGTTCCTGACTTGAAACCTGAAAAACACGCTGTGGATCAGAAAGATGATAAGAAGATTCGTGACGGTCAAGAAATTAAAATTGGTGAATATTTACGCTATTTCCTTGATGGTGTAACTGTTCCTGTTAAACATGATACTCTTTACCAATATGACGGTATTGATATGCTTGACTTGAAGCATGACAGATATACAGGTAATTGGTCTGGTGTCATTCGTGGTACAGAATACGTTGCCGAAAAAGACTTGGTTCTTCCTTATGATGTAGTCTTGTCTGACGGTAAAGTGGTTAAGGCAGGAGACAAGATTGCTAAAGGCTCTGCGTATGCCTTCCAATTTGAGTTTGACAAAAGTACAAACTCTGACTTTATCAAGAAGATTGTTAAAGTAACATGGAATGAGAAAGAAGGCAAGTGGGCTTATAATATTGATAAAGAGTTCTTGAACTCTCTAGGAGTGCAAGGCACGTTTAACGCTGATTTCTATATCGAAGTTGAACGTATCGCAAGTGGAGAAATCGAAAATAAATTTGTGAACATTGTCAACAGTCAAGAAACGGGAGCAAAGGTAACAACACATACACCTGAGCCTAAGAAACCATCATTGCCAAATACTGGTACAGCAAGCAGCATGCTTCCAGTTGTAGGAATGATTTTGGGATTGTTGAATCTTGCAGGTCTTCGTAAGTCGAAAGAAAACTAATTTGATGAATTAAAATGAAAGAATGACCACAAGCTAGGGTATAACTCTCTTGTGGTCTTTATTGAAAGGAGAAAAAATGCAAGTATTTATTGCTTCTGGACGTGTTGCATTTATTCCAAATGATGCAGTAGGTCAAACTCAAAATGGTCATGCCAGTTTCAAATTTGAGTTTGTTTGTGACTCTAGCATGACTGATGATACAAATAAACCAATCTCTAATTTCTTCCATGTACAAGTTTATGGAAAACAAGCGGAATTGATGGCTCAGAGCCTATCTAAAGGCTCTCCAATCCTCTTAAAAGGAGAAATTATCCAACGACCTTATAATGATGAACAAGGTCAACGTCGGACGTATCAGTTTATTTCACCAAACCAACAAGGAGGAATCACTTTCCTTGAAAATAAGGAGGCATCTAACCGACGTAAGCAGGAACAACAGGGTTTTTCTCAGCCGACACCAAGTTCTAATCCTCCATCCTATCCTGAACCAATGGATGCGGATTCCCCGTTCTAGATGGATTGAAAGCATACAAGGACACTTGTGTGCTTTTTTTGTGGTTCATTTATTGCATAAAAAGTTATATAACTTTTTATGCAATAATATCTTTTGTCCCTTTAACAAAGAATTTGATATTATCCCTTAGAATAGAGGGGAATTAAGAAATAATATGAAAGGAGTGCAACAATGGCAAGACAAAAATACAATTATCTGTCTGATGAATTGATTGCGGAATCTCTTCAGGTGACCAATTACTTAGAACAAAGTCGATCCAGTCGGTTGAATATTCTTCATTTGGATGGAGAGAAATGGTTGGAAGACTATTTTAACCGTTATGAGAAAGCCTCTCCAAGGCTACAGTTTCACATATTTCTCTTTTCGAGCTTTTATACTCGAAAAATGGAATGGTTTTTGGAAGGTGTAAGGGGGTAGTAGTTTGTTTGAGTTATTTGAAGTAGTATTTTATACCCTTATCCAACTGATTCGAGCCAGTTGGATCAATACCTTCTTTTTTCTAGGAGGCGCAGGTTATTACCTATTCAAACTCTTCCAGCCGTATTTTTTAAGACATTATCAAAGGTTATTAGCAGGTAAGACTAGTTTAAGCCAGACAATAAAAAGAGGTTGGAAAGGTCGCAAAGCAATTAATTGGGAACAGGTATGGAAGCAATCAGCTAGAGGGCTGTTCAAATGGGTAAAGTTATTAATTCCAAAAATCATTGCGCTTGTCTCTCTCATTCTTTGGAATATTCTCTTTCGAATTGTTTATATGATTCCCTTTGTAAAACGGGAACGGAAACGTTTTGATAAAGAAATGAAACCCATTCTTTATTTTAAAAGTTATCGCAGCTTCGTTTATATGGGATTAGGTTTTAGCTTTATTGCTTTTATCTTAACCAATTACCTGGTTACTGTTTTGAGAGCCACAATTCGCTTTCTCTATTTTAGTGTCTGGTCGTTTAAAGATGCTAGTAAAGCCGTAAACTTTGACTTAAACAGCCTCTTGTTTCAAAGCTTATTGAACGCTAAAGTCTTCTTAATAGCACCAATTTTAGCTTTTCCTCTCTTTCTGATGGGTCTAGTCCTCGCCTGGAAATCTGCCTGGGTGAACTTCGAGCAGTTTCGAGACTATAACAACAATGAAGAAGGAGATGACCGTTTTGTGACGATTGATGAAATTCGTCGTCAATACAAAAAGATCCCCAATAAAGATTTAACTTATCCAGGTGAAGGTGGAGCTCCTGTACTTCATGAACTGACTCATGATTTAGCAGGACAAACACTGAGAACTCAAATGTTATGGCAAAATAGAAAAATGAGCCGATACGTGACAAATGCGGAGCGGATTTTAGGCATGTTAGCTTTTCCTTCTGGATATTATTACATTGAAGATAAGCCGACGAATCTGTTAGGAATTGGGATGACTCGTTCAGGTAAGGGTGAAGGTCATATTACTCCAGCAATTGAAATCAACAGTCGTGCTGAATTGCAGCCATCGATGGTACTAGCAGACCCGAAAGGGGAACATTATCAAGCCTCCTACAAACTCATGAGGCAACGTGACTATGATGTCAATGTTCTTTCTTTCCAAAATATGGATTGGTCTATGTCCTTCAATCCGCTAGCTCTAGCCATCGCTGCCGCAAAGAAGGGCTACTATGAGAAAACTCAAACCTATGTCAATGCAGTCGCAGAATCCATTTATCCGAAACAAAAAGGTGGAGAGAAGGGAAATGCTGAATACTTCCGTAAGTCTTCTATATCCTTGTTTAACGCTCTGACAATGGCTTTGATGGATCGGGCTAATGAAACCGTTCAAAATGGTGAAGAGGATGCCTGGGATACCATTACGATCCCTAACGTTGCGAAATTCTTGGCGACAATGGGGTCTGAAGAAGTCTTTGTAGATGGTGCTGGTGAAATCGTTGAGAATCCAAGCAGAGAACAACAAGTATCGAAAAAGTCAAAAATCACAGTCTATTTTGATAATTTGAGACAAGTCAATCAAAAACAATTCTCGAAATTTAGACAAATGGCGGATATCGAATTTCGTGCTTCAGATTTTGGTGGTGATGAGACTAAAGGAAATGTCTACTCTAGCATGATGACAGGAATCAACCTATTCTTGCAAGATAACGTGGCGAAGCTCACTTCCAAAAACTCGATTGATTTAGAGTCTTTTGCCTTCCCACGTCGATTATCTGTTAAGTTGAGATCAAGCACCAACAGTCAATTAAAAAATGAGTTCAAGCATAAGACTGCTAGGGTAACCATTACAGGCTTGAAGAAATGGGGTAAAGTTGAAAAGCAAGTCGATTATGTGAAGCAAGCGACAGCTCTTATTGATGGAGAAGGCTATCTGACTTATGCCATCGAACCTAAACTTCCAGATCAGTTTACGGTTACGATTGATTTTAATCATAAGAAAAATGGTAAGTCTCCAGTTCGGGATCGGGTCTTCCAATTCTCAGCTGAAAAAGTCTATCGAAAAGATGGAGATAGGTTAGAACTAGATGAGTATACCAAGAAGCCAATTTTAGATCATATCGATGTAAGGGTTCTGAAGAGCAAAGAAGACACTCAAAATCTTCTCCAAGAGTCAGATATTGAGTTGATTTACTCCGATAAACCAAGAGTCGTCTATCTGGTAACACCACCAAACCGAACAGAGTACAATGGGATTGTCTCTTTGTTCTTGGATCAGTTATACAATGCCAACTATGACCTTGCCTTAACAAATGGGCGGAAATGTATCAATCGCATTCTCCATATCTTGGATGAGTTTACAAACATTCCAGCTATTCCTCACATGGATACGAAAATTTCTATCGGATTGGGGCAAAACATTCTCTATTATCTTTGGGTTCAAAACTTGGAACAATTGGTTAATGTCTATGGTGAAAATGTTGCGCAAACGATTCTGGATAACTGTTCATTGAAAGTTTACGTCAAAACGACGTCTCCAGATACCAATAAGAGATTTAGTGGGGAGTTGGGTACACGTACCATTACTCGCAGAAGACGCTCCAGCAATATCTTGGACGAAGCCAATCCAAATGTAGCTGTCGAGAATCCAAAACAAGAGTTGTTGACACCAACGCAATTGGCCAAGCTCCAGGAAGGAGAAGCGGTTATCTTACGTGGAGTCAAGGGACGGGATAATGTTGGACGTAAGGTCACAACGGATCCAATCTTCGCACATGATAAGAACAGCTTCCCTTACAAGTACATGTTCTTACAAGAGGAGTTTGATACATCGATGACTCTTGCGGATATTCCAGTCGAAAGTGCCCACCGTGATCTAGAGCTCCAGGAAATAGCAGTTGATGCAGGTACAGCCTTCAATAATATCATAGACTGGAGGCAACGTTTGACCATGCCACTCCTCAGCAACAATGGCGAAACTCCTAAACTATCAGGTCGTCACAGTAAAGGACAAAAGGTACAATCCCAATCCTTTACTTCCACAGATGAATTATTCCAGGCGGCTGCAGCTAGTGTTATTCAAGGTGACTATGATTATTATGATGATGGAGACGACTTCTTTGCGGATGAAGTTATCTAAAAAGATGTACAATAAGTTATATAAACACTTGCAAGAAAAAACGCTGTTTGTTATAATGAAATAAATAATGATTAGGAGAAAAATTATGAAAGCAAAGCACTTTTTAAGAATTGTTTTAGTAGGTTTAGCCTTGATTATACTTGGAGCTTGTGGTCAAAAATCACCTGATTCTATTGCTAAAAATGTGCTAAAAGATAGCTATACAGGCTTTTCACCAGAACATGGTTATGAGAGTACTGATTTTAAAGGTGGAGTAGGAACTACCTTGAAATTTGATAAAGAAAAACGAACCATCTCAAATAACGACGGTGAAAGTATTAATTATAGTGTCCTTTCAGAAGAACAAGTGAAGACAATTCCAGCCGCTTTCAGAGGCACTCTAGTTAGTTTAGAAAGTCAGCTGAAAGGAAAAGAAAATTTTACAATCGCTGTTGATTATAGGGATATAGATAAGCCAGAAGAAGCAGAGGCCTATTATCAAGTCGTCTTGACCGAGGGTGGTAAAAAAATCCGAATCATTGAACTTCGTCGTGGCTATAAAGAAGACAATGCTTTCTATGATTTCAACGGAACCGCAGATTAACGTACAAAAGTCTCAATTACTTGAGGCTTTTTTTGTTGTCAGATACAGATGAACTATTTCAGGCAACTGTAGCTAATGTCATTCAAGGCGACTGCGATTATTATGATGACGGAGACGACTTCTTTGCGGATGAAGTTATCTAAAAAGATATATAATAAGTTATATAAACACTTGCAAGCAAAAAAGTTGTTTGCTATAATAAAATAAACAATAGTTAGGAGATAAATGATGAAAGCAAAGTACTTTTTAAGAATTGTTTTAGTAGGTTTAGCCTTGATTATACTTGGAGCTTGTGGTCAAAAATCACCTGATTCTATTGCTAAAAATGTGCTAAAAGATAGCTATACGGGCTTTTCACAAGAAGATAGTTATGATAGTTCTATTTTTAGTGGTGGAGTAGGATCTACTTTAAAATTCGATAAAGAAAAGCGAACCATTTCAAATAATGACGGTAGAAGCATTAGGTACAGTGTTCTTTCAGAAGAACAAGTGAAGGCAATTCCAGCCTCTTTCAGAGGAACTATTGTTAGTTTAGAAAGTCAACTGAAAGGAAAGGATAATTTTACTATAGCTGTTGGTGATAATGCAGATAAGCCTGAAGAGGCTGGTGCTTACTATCAAGTCGTACTGACTGAAGGTGGTAAAAAAATTAGAGTCATTGAATTACTTCGTGGCTATAAAGAAGACAATGCTTTCTATGATTTCAATGGAAAAGCAGATTAACTTACAAAAGTCTCAATTACTTGAGGCTTTTTTATTGTCAGAATTTCATTGTCCCTTTAAAAACGATTTTGCTATTATCGAATATGATAGGGGTATCTTAGAAAGAAAGAAGGTACCTTTAGTGCACTATCAAACCTTTTCAGATTTGATGAATGAGGTCAAGAATCTCAATGGTGAAATCACAGGCGAGAATGCAAAAAAGCTGGCGGAATTCTATTCCTACTGGGGAAACTATTTAGAACCGACTCCTGCATTTATGGCATTTCTAGCCTATTTGCCAGGAGGGATTGCCAAGGCTCTTTATCAAATCACTTCCAGCCTAGAACATGTTTTTAATAATATGTTCAAGCTCTTTGGTCTCTTCGGTTATCTGGGAGATCAAAAGACGATTGTAGGCCAGTTCTTTTACTGGTTTCAGTTATTGGGGACGTCCTTGTTCACCCTGATTTTGGTTGTGTCGGCTGTCGCAGGAGTTTTTACTAAGCCAGTAAAGTATAAGGGGGTTATCATTAATTTCCTTTTGGTAACGGCTGTAACTGCCGTATTGCCACTAGCTTTGACCACTATCTCAACCGCAGTGGCACAGGATGCCATGTCTATCCAGATGGTTTCCAGTGAAGCCCCTTCAGGTATTCAACCAACTTCCTCCTTGGCTCTTCAACCTATGAAAAATAATGTGGTAGACCTAAAAGTCTTAATATACAAGGATTTTTCTACAGAGTTGTTTCCAATGGATGATTATGGCTATATCAAGCCCGTTCAGGAGGGGTCAACTCCTGTCAATAATATCACGGATAATCCTGACCAACGGGATACGGCAGATTTTGCGACCAAGATTGATTTTGGGGCAAACTATGGTACGACAAATCCAAAACTGTTAAAGGATATGCAGGAAGACGATAAAATAAAAGGAATTAAAGGCTTGTTCCTCCATAAGTTGAATTCTAATAACACTGGAGTTGAAAGCATCACAGAACACCGCCTCATTAATCAATTGAGTGCTTTTGAATCCGTTTATATGCGCTATAAAGTCAACTGGATAGGAATGTTCCTCCAGTACATAATCTTAGCTGTTCTTTTGATCAGCATGATCATTAAGCTCGTTAAATCAATCTTTGATATTCTGATTGAAGCAATGATTTCTCCAATTCTTGGATATAGTTCCCTATCAAATTCAAAGAAATATAAAGAGTTGTTAAGAACCATTGGAGGTGCCTTAGCAGGAATCTTCTTTGAGGTTATTATTATGCGTGTAACACTTGAGATTTTCAGAGATTTGCCAATCCTTTCTGTCTCAGCAGTATCTAAGCTTTCTGGCGGATTCTTTGATGGACTCAATATGTGGGAACAGTGTCTTGCAGCTGCCTTTGTCTATGTGGGAGTATTCTTTGCGGCAATGCAAGGAGTGGCCATGATTGAACGCTGGCTTGGAGTTTCAACAGGACATAGCGAAACAGCGCAACAATTGCTTGGTGCTATGATGATGGGCAATGCCTTTGCGGCTGGAGCAGGAGGTGTCTTTAATGGGGGTATGGCGCTTGGTCAATTTGGTATGGATATGGCTAAAAAAGCTCCAGATGCTCTGTCTAAAGGAAGTCAGATTCTGGGGAATAGCCTTGCAAGAACTGGAGGTGGTATTCAAGGTGCTTTGAACTCTGTAAAAGACCAGGGATTAATGAATGCGGCCAAAGGTGGAGTAAGTAATATGGTTGATTTGGCAGAATGGAAAGCATTTGAAACTATGCAAAATACGAAAGGGGCAGTTGGCAACGTTTTAAATAACCTAGATGATAAGGCTGTCTCTGCTCAAAATGCGACCTATAATGCTTTGAAAAACGATGCTGTTCCTGGACTTGATCAATTTGGACCAGTTGACATTCCTGAGCCACCAATCGATCTAGGAACAACGGATGCACCTATTGTTGATTCAACTCCTTCAGCTGAAGAAATAGGGTCCCCAATTCAAGATTCATCGCTTCCAACTGAAGGAGTGGAGCCACCAATTCAAGATTCAACTCATCCAACTGGAGGAACAGAGTCACCAATCCAAAATTCAACTCATCCAACTGGAGGAACAGAGTCACCAATCCAAAGTTCAACTCATCCAACTGGAGGAACAGAGTCACCAATCCAAAATTCAACTCATCCAACTGGAGGAACAGAGTCACCAATCCAAAATTCAACTCATCCAACTGGAGGAACAGAAGCTCCAATTCAAAATTCAGCTCATCCAACTGGAGGAACAGAAGCTCCAATTCAAAATTCAGCTCCATCAGTTGTAGAATCGACACAAGCACCGAAACAAGCAGACTCTTCTCAACAAAAGTTTCAACAGAGCATGAATCAAATGCAATACATGAACCAACAGATGCAACAAGCAGGACAGCGTATGCAGGGAGGACGACATATCACAGGTGCTGAAAGTCCTGAAGAGGAGGAATAGGATGAATTATGGATTTAATAGGGAAGAATATTGTCATCACAGGAAGCCTACGTCCTTTAACTAGAGAAGAAGCAGTACGATTTTTAGAAAGTAAAGGGGCTGTCGTGCAAAACTATGTGTCTTCTAGGACAGATATATTAGTTGTAGGACACAAGCAGTTGAATCTTTTTGATCCAGATAAAAGGTCTAAGAAGCATGATGCAGCGCTTAGAAGACTATCAGAAGGCCAATTGATTACTTTTCTTTCTGAAGAAGCATTCTTTGATTTAGTTAAGAAGTCTCAAGATTGAGGCTTCTTTTTGTGTGTAAAAGTATGTTATAGATGTTGACATTTTTTTAAAAAAATGGTAAACTATTAACATATCACATAGATAGTTAAAGATTGGAGAAGAGACATGGGAATTTTACAGAGTCACTTAGAAATAGAATGCGACCCAAGATTGGCAGGAGAATTAGCTTATAGTATAAAAGAAGCCTATCGATATCTATGGGAATTGATTAATGCTACTCCTGTATTGCAACATCCTGAAATGCGTAAAACTTATGGTCATATTAGACAAGCCTTAGTAGATGTTGCTCTACGTTTAGTTTTAGAAGATTCATCTATGCCAGTAGACGTGCAAATGATAGCTGCAACGAACAATAAAAGAAATGGCTATACCTATACTATGATTGATACAAAGGGAGCTATTATATCCCCTGTGAAAACAAGAAGTGTAAGAGCCGTTCCTAAAAAAGCTCTGCATAGAAGTGTTGCTAGTATTAAGAATAAGCAGTTTGATCTATTCACTACTCAAGAAGATATCAATAAACGGTATGATGAGACTACTCCCCCATTTATACTACTCACTTATGGTGGACCAAATCATCATCTTCAGTTTGTTCAGCTTGGACTACCTGATGTTGATTCAGAACAATGGATTGAGAAAGTAGATATTTTAAATGCTCCACGCATTATAACTTCTACAGAACAAGAACGAGCAACCCAAAAGAAACTAGATTTGACATTAACAGAGCTATCGGAAGATCTTCGTAGGAGAGTAGTAAATGGAACAACGAATATTTAATCCCTCTAAATTAACAAAAGCTAGAATAGCTAGGGGATTAACAAAGAAAGATTTAGCAGAACGAACTGGGATATCCCGACAGATGATTTCGAATTATGAATTAGGTAAAACGCAACCAGGAGCCAATAACCTAATGACTATTGTTGCCGAACTAGATTTTCCATATAATTACTTTACTTCTGAATCAAAAAGTTTTTATGAAGGAGCAACTTTTTTTCGTAGTCAGTCTGCATCCACTAAGAAAATAAGAGATATGCAAGCAGTGAGATTGGAATTTCAAAAAGAAATTTATGATTTTTTATCTCGCTATGTGAATTTTCCCCAGTTAGTTCTTCCTGATATTCTAATGAAAAATATTCATGATATCACTAATAAAGATATTGAAGAAAAAGCCAGAGAATTGAGAGAGATTTGGGGACTTGGAATAGATTTACCAGTTTCTAATTTACTTGAAGTAGCGGAAATTAATGGTGTCATTATTGTTGAAGCAAATATGTCCGATGAAACACTAGATGCGGTATCAGAGTGGATAGGAGATAGACCGTTCATAATGTTGACAGACAACGGCGAATCAGCAGTTCGCAGAAGATTTAACATCGCTCATGAGATCGGACATATTTTACTTCACGGAGATATTGAAAGTATTCATGATTATACATCACAGGAATTAAAGAATGTTATTGAAAAACAAGCTAATTATTTTGCTTCTTGTCTATTGTTGCCTGAAAATGGTTTTTTAAAGTCATTGTTATCTACTAATTTAGATTTTTATATTGAGTTGAAAAAATATTGGAAGGTTTCTATTCAGGCTATGATTATGAGAACACATCAACTAGAGTTAATAAGTGATGATCAAAAGTTGTATCTGTTTAAGAAAATTGCTTTTAATAAGTGGAAGAGACAGGAGCCGTTAGATACAGAGATAATTCCTGAAAAACCAAGCCTTTATAGAAAGGTATATGAGCTGATTGTTACAAATGACATTCTTCAGAGGAATGAATTAATTTCCTATTTATCCCTGCCAAAAGATGAATTGGAGAAGTCTTTAGATATTTCAATTGATGAACAAAAACCACCAAAACATGGTCCAATTTTAAGAATAGTTAAGTAAGAAGTCTCAGTATTGAGGCTTCTTTTATTGTGTAAAAAAGTATATAACTTTTTGTGTAATTTATTCCTGAAGGATGATGGGAAAAATGCTATTGTCCCTTTAAAAGATATTTTCGATTATTCATTATAATGTGAGTGTCAAAACAAATATAAAGGAGAAATTAATGTACGGTGAAAAATATGGTGTACCTAGAGATATTTATGCCAAAATCAAGATTATAGGACTTCTTATTCTGGATATTACATTTGTAGGAATAACTGGGCTAATCGCTCTAAGCGTTGGATTAAGAATTTTTCCGAAAAGTCAATGGATACAAATGTTCGCATTCATATTTTTAACACCAGTTATGAGTTTGTATCTGGTGTTGCCAGCTAACGGTGGTAAAAAGAATTGGCACAGTATGTTTCTTTTCTTCAGACGAAGAAGAAAACGTTACATCAGTTTGAACTATATCAGAAGGAGAAAATCATAATGGCAATTAAACAAACTTCATCCAAAAATATTGAGAAACGCCCTTTAGGACGTATTCGAGAAATGAAGAAGTATACTCAGGAATATTTCGATTTACATTCTTGTGTTGAGTTGTTAGACGTAAAATCAATTATTCCAAACAGACAGGCTTATATCCAGTTAGTAGATTATGGATTCTTGCAGCTGATGGAAATACCAGGTAAAGACTTAGGGTCGATGTCTTATAACGAGGTGATGCGTACAATCGAAAATTTTGAAACTTGGTTAACTCGATTTGGACCTAATATCCAAGTAGAGACGACAACCTTGCCAACAAATACTGATACACAAATTTCTGACTTGCGCCATCATTTGAATTTAGTGCGACAAGATCTCTCTAAGATATCAGTAAATGAGAGACATTTTTTACAACTCAAAGATCGTGAGCTTTGGCTTCAAAGTCAAATTAAAGTTGAAGAGAGCATACGACAAGAAGTCTATAATACAGAGTTTATACTGTGGCTATTTGCACCTACAACAACTGAATTGGACGAATTAGTTCGGAAGGCGCAAACTTATGGAAATAATGATTTTGTTCCTCAAGAAATTAGCTATAGGAAGAAAATTCAGATTATAAAACAATACAACAATATGAATGAGAAAGTATAGGAGGGATAGTATGCCTGATTTATCAAAACGTAGACAAAGACAATTAAAGAATGAAGGATATGACCTTGCTTTCCTTAGCCAGATTCAACCGCAAGGAAATATTGATTTTAAAAAAGATGATCGTTCCTGGTTAAGTGGAGATGGATATCATACGGTCATACACTACTATGAATATCCAACTGAAGGAATGGATCGTTTTTGGCTTTCTGAATTATTGCTATTACCTGGTACACGTGCCTTCTTGTCACTGTATAAAGAAGATAATAGACAGCTTCAAAAAGAGATAGAGGACTCTATTGAAGAAAAATCAACACGTATTACTAATAACAGTAAATTAACAAATAATCGGAAAGAACTAGATGAAATTGACAATCTCAATAAGTTAAGTCGAGACATTGATAAGCGGAATATAGCTATGTATGGGATGTATATTCGTGTCTTTGTGTTCGCATCAACCAAAGAAGAATTGTTTAAGAAAGTTGAAGAGGTTAAAGACAAAACGTCTAAATTCAAATCAACTATCCTATCAGGAGAATTAGAATTTGAATATCATGCTCCTTTTATTCCAGCTGAGTATCAGATTGATTTACCAAATCATCGAAGAGGAATACCTACTCCAGCCCACTCAATAGCTGGGGGATATTTCTTTAATCATACGAAGCTTGAAGATGAAAAGGGATTTTATCTTGGTTGGACTCCAACAAACGGAGCAGTAAATTTCAACTTCCTAGAACGTGATGAAAAAAGAACACGTTCGTTTATGATTCTATCTGGGAATCCAAAGATGGGACAACGTTCTTTCCTTATGAAACATACAGATGGTCTTTATGCAAAGGGACACTATATTCGTAATTTTGATGCTACTGGTCAGTTTCTTGATCAGACAAGAAAGCAGCATGGATTGATATTTGATTTATCAGGTGAAGCTAACCGAATTAATATCTTCCAGGTCTTTCCAACAGTAACCAATGAAGCAGGAACTGAAATTGATAAGAAAAAGTCCTACAACCTTCATATCGAGAAATTAAAGAGTATTTATAAACTCCTGAATAATGAAGTGACAGGAGACGATTTAATCACATTTGGAACTCTCTTGAATGAATTCTATATTGAAGAAAATTTATGGGCTCGAAATCCATCGTTGAATCCAGAAAAACTGAAAGCAACGGATCTTGTTAATGAAGACTATCCTATCTTGTCAGATTTCATTTTGTTTGTTGATGCCTATAAACGTCGACTAGAACAAAGTTCTAGCACGGATATGGCTGAAAACAAAGCCGTTAAACGTATTTACAATACTTTTAATGAATTATTGACAACAAACGCAGAAATTTTCGAGGGGACAACCGAATTTCAAGATATCTCTTCAGAGCAAGTTGTGACATTTGATTTTTCTGGATTGAAGAGTGCCCCTCATCTCTTAAATGTTCAAATATTCTCAGTTCTTTCTCTTGTTTCAGCAGATATTGTTAATAACGGTAAACGTTGTAAGCAACTACTGAAAAGGAACCCTAGCTTAACAGAGATGGATATGCAACACTATATTGTCAATATTAGTGGGGCACAGACACTCATTAATCCTAAGCATGAGAGCAGTGTGAATCTCTTGGCAGATATGATTGATACAATGGGGGAAAACTTTGCTGGAGTTGTGTTGTCCGTTAATTCTCTGAGGGGTATTCTGTTTGAGACAGGGATTGGCACTCATAAGGATCCGTACGTAACGGCAGTTCAGAGGATTTTTGGTCTGATGCAATATAGAGTTTTTGCTCAGACGGATGAAACCAGTGTTCCTCTACTAGCCAACGCCTTATCTGGATCAATGAATCAGTCTGAATTAGAAACATTGCCTCGCCTAGCCAAAGGACAGTTGTTTATGAATATTGCAGGAGTTGGAAATCTAGTATTTAATCAGCAATTATTAGCTCCAGAAGTTGAGCGCTATGGTGGTATCGAATAAGAAAGGACATTAAATTTAAATGGTTAAAAACAAATCAGGAATGATTACAAGGACAAAGCAGAAATTTGATGAATATGTTTTGATTCGCAAATATCGTATGAAACAAGAAAGAGATTATTTTGCTTCAGAGGGAGAATCAGATCCAAAACGTCTAGAAGCACAAAAGGAGCGAGATAAGGAATTTTTTAATGGTCTAAAGAAAATAGGTCTAGGGTTTATTGTATTTTTAGTTTTTTATGGCATTTTACGAACAATATTAGGATTGTGGTAGATAGGGGAGGTATCTATGAAAAAATTATTAAAGTCTAAGATTATCCTTCCTTTTGTAGCGATACTGTTAATTATCAATGTTGGGATGGCCATGTTAGCTGGGATAATGGGCGCTATAGCTAGTAATGGTGGACATGATTGTGGTGCAATAGACACAACATCTTCAACTAGTGACTCAACAGTTTTTTCAGCTGATGGCTCCATAGATGATTTTGTAAAAAAGCATAAGGAATCCTATATTCTATCTTGGAGAGCAGGAGGTTTTCTACCTTCAGCTTCCATCACTCAAACTATGATAGAGAATGGCTTTAATTTTACGAATCCTAATGGAACTTCCTTCTGGAAGGCTCATAACATGGGAGGTGTTAAAACCTCCAGAAAAAGCGATTTTCCAGTCACTATTGCGACGTATGGTGAAGACAGTATTGACCTAACAGGAACAAAGCCTGGAGCAAACGTTGGAGACGGTACAGGAGGAGCTTATACTTGGTTTTCTAGCTATGATGCAGGGATTGTAGGGAAAGCTGAGTTTATGGCTCACCAGACACTTTATAAAGGGGCTATAAACAATATAAATGGCATTGCAACTCTATCTGCCATAGCAGATGGTGGATGGGCCACAGATGGCACTTATAAGAGCAAGCTAACTGATATGTACGAAAAGCTAGGTACAAAGTATCAGTGGCTTGATAAGGAAGCCATTGCTGCTCATGGTGAGAAACCTTATGCAGCATCGAATACACAAGATGCCAGTTCTTCAGATAATGCTATTTCTTCTTCAGCTGAAAAAAGTGATTGTGGTGAATCAGGTGGTAGTGTCGATGGAACAGGGAAAGTTCCTTCAGATGCGACTGCGTGGGGGTATAAACCAGAAGATTTACCAGATAGTTTGAAACCGTTTATTATCGATCCTAAGAGTTTAGGCATGGATTATGCTAAGTCTACAGGGTGGTATAATTCTGGAAGGGACGATTATGCTGGACAATGTGTGAATCTTACAATTAGTATTGGAAATCATATATGGGGTCATTCTGGTTCAGTTCAAGGTAATGGGAAAGATCAGGCAGCAGCCTGGGCATCAATATTCGGGAATTCACTTAAGTCAACTCCCAAAAGGGGTGCTATCTTTTCTACACAGGTGGGAGGCGGAGGCTATGGTCATACAGGAATTGTATGTCATGTCTTTGAAAACGGATCTATCTTATTTGTAGAACAAAATACACCTTTAAGTGGTTGGGATACGTTTAAGACCCCTTATACATGGGACTATCGAATTTGGACTCCAGAACAACAGCGAGCCCAAGTTATTTCGTTTGCCTATCCAGATGATAGGGAACCTAAATTGAATTCAAATTAAAAGGAGTATATAAGATGATTGATTGGATAAAGGAGAATATGGTTGTATCGATTGTAGTAGGTATTCTATTGGTTTTGGCAGGAATAGGGATTGTATCGAGTTTCAGGCCATCTCAACAAACTAAAATAGAAGAAGCTGCCCAGGTGAGTTCTTCAGGAACCACTCAAAACGAGCCGTCTTCCAAAGAGGAAACAGCAGACGAGAAGAATTATCGGACAGCTAAGTTAAAACTAGAACGCCCCTATGCAGAGGCAAGCTCAGAAGACAAAAAAGAAATGTTAAAAGCCTTTGAAGAAGCAGTAGCAGATATAAAAAAGACGAATTTTCTGCCAAATGTCAAGGGAACAATCGAGAATCATTTATCTATGACACAGAATGCGATGGTTCAAACCTTTGCGATGGCTCTTCTGACGAATCAGTATGATTTTCAACCTAAACAATTGGAAGTGATGCCAACTGAATCAGATGATGTGATTCAATTTTTGGTTGTTCTAACTAAGAATGGAGAAGAGAACAGCTATTTCGTTGGAAATTTCAATACTACGGTTCAACAAATCCAGCTAAAAGCCTATGTTGGCGGAAATATAGGTGGTACATACGGATAACAAGTTGCACAAAAAGTTATATAACTTTTTGTGCTTTTATATTGACAAATAAAGTTGTTTTAGGTATAATTAAGTATATAAAAAGTTATATAACAAAATATACAATTATCCAAGGAGGGAATCATGAAGATTCAGACTACAAACTTAGGAAAAGGTGGCGGTGGTAAGACTACAGATACCTTTAATGAAGGGGATTGGTTGGCACGTGTTAAGGGGCTTAGAACACTACTCATTGATGGAGCTTGGGAATGTAATTTGACAAGAACATTTGATGTAAAATGTGAGAAAACCGTCTATGATATATTTACGACTGGAGAGTATGAGATTGTTCCAATATCAGAAAATCTCAGTTTGATTTGTGGTGATGAGCGTTTGACAGATGAGCAGTTAGATCTTGCTAGTCGAAACAACAAGTATCTCCAGTTGTTTATGTGGTTTAGCGAACATTACGAAGAGTTAGAAGCGCAATTTGATGTCATTCTGATTGATACGCACAATGATGAGAGTTTAGTTACAGCAAATTTTATAGCTGTGTCAGATATTGTCTTGGCTGTTTCTGATGCCTCTCTTAATGGTTTTCGTGCCTGGTTATCTTTAAAAAATTTTGTAGACTTCATTAAGAGCGAAGCTATCGAAGTGATTACTAAGAAAAGCTATGTTAAAGCAGAACCTTATCTTATTGGAAATAAGATTAAGTACTTTGGAAACAATGTAACAGACACCTGTAAACAATTTTTAGAAGTTGTTGAAGAAGACTCAGCTTACCTAGGTTCTATCCAGGAGAAAGAGCTCATGGCCAAGAGTCTTGTGATCAGTCAGAGTGTCTTTGAGCAGCATGAAGAGATGACAGCTAACCAAAAAGAGACACATCAAAAGTTTTATGATAATATAAACTACGTATATGAAAATATTTTGAGTGTGTTAGAAGGAGAGGTAGCATGACAGAGAATCGATTCGCACAAGTAAAACAAACATTCCAAAGTACATCAAAGAGAGAAAAGACTCCTTCGTCTAGGAAACAAAATCAGGAGGCTAGAAAGTCTCCTGAGAGCTATAATAAAAAGCAAAGATATCCATTCTCTTTACATCATAATGTTCGATATGATATGTTAGATGCTTTAGTAGAGTATCATGGTGAGAAATCAGCTTCATCTTATATCGAGAAGATGATTATAAGAGAATGGGAAAAGATGCAGAAAAAAATTAAGTAATGAGATATCGGAAAGGATGAATTTTTATGATAGATTTTAGTAAAGAAATAAAGAAGAAAAATGATAATGACGATGAAGATCCACAACCAGAGAAAAAGCATGTTCGTGATATGAAGAAAAAGAGAGAGAAGGAGGAACTTCTTAGAAAGTTGCACGAGGCAGAGTCTAATATTTCCAGTTCAGATGAAAAATCACTTGAAATGGAGAAGGAATAATGAAATGCTTATCAAATTTATCAGATATTCCAGAATTTTCTTCAGCAGCAACAGATTCAGGACAATTCTTTATTCCTCGTCCAATAATAGACAACCCACAGTTCAATGATTTGAAGAGTAGTGGAATTTTTCTCTACATGCTTTTATTAAATCGTTTAAGAGCTGCAGTTGACTTTGAATTAAAAGGATATGATGAAAATGGGAATACTTTTGTATGTTACCCTATAGAGGAGCTAATGGAGGCTCTTCAATCAGGTAAAAGCAAAGTGATTTCTTTGAAAAAGAAGCTAAAGAATCATGGTTTAATTGAAGAAGTCCGCCAAGGGTCCAATCTACCCAATAGAATTTACTTAACAGATGAGATTTTAAAATATTACTGATAAAGTAGGAGGAATCTATGATGATTTTCATTGATATTAAAAGACTTGTTCAGCTGTTCTTTGTTTTTATCGGAGCTATAGCTATCTATATGTTCTATAAGACATTTGGTCTTAGTATGGTGTTTATAGTCGTTTTAGGATTGGCCGTTTTAAAATTCGCTCCAGCTTTCCTTCCAGTTGTATTATTACTGTATTTGGGACTTCACTTTACAGGTGGTTTTTCCTTTATTGCAGATGGAATTGTGACAATTCTATGGAGTATCATTTTGATTCCAATGGCTATATTCACTATTGACATGAGCAAATCCTATTTTAGTAAAAAAGAGAAACCCTGGTATGACAAGTAAGAGTTTATCTGAAAAGATAGGCTCTTTTTTTTGTTAGAACAAAGGATTATTTGAACATTCAGGTCAAAATTTATTAAAATAAGCGTAATTTTAATAAGGGAGGATTCTGAATGGCTTTCTTTGATGAGAGAGAACTAAAAAATCAATTGCTGTTTCAAAATGCAAAAGAATTTTATAACTTTGTTTCTAGGTATGATGAGGAGATGATTCCAGTTATGAAAGCAAAGGGCTATACCTGTATTCATTCAATGGAGCGAACCGTCGCTTTTACATTTGGAGAGTTTACTTTCAGAAGAAGACGTTGGAAAAAGGGAGATCATTGGGTCATTCCAGTAGATGAGAAGTTAGGGCTTCAGAAGAACGTCCGCTTCTCATGGGAATTTATGTATCAGGTGGCTAAATTATCTACTTTAATGCCATATGATAAAGTAACTCAGGTGATCCAATTGACTTATCACATTTCGATCACAAAGCCAATTGTAGTAAAAGCTGTAAAAATTTGTGAGAAGTTATTGGAGGAAAGGGAAGGCTATCGATATTATGAAGAGAATAAAGAGGTTAGCAAAAGAAAAGCCCAGGTTATTTATATTGAGGGTGATGGTGTAATGGTCAAAGCACGTGACACACAGAAGGATAATAAACATTACGATTTATCCCATTTTGTAGTCCATACAGGAAGCCAGAAAGTTGGTAGCAATCGATTTGAACTTCAGGACAAAAAAGAATTTATTGGCCTTGACAATCGCTTAGTGAGGGAGCAGGTAATTGATTATCTATTCAATAATTACGAAGTTACGGAACAGACTTTATTAATTACGAACTCTGATGGGGGGCATGGATATACACCTTATGTTTTCAAAGAAATTGCGAAGGTTTTGCGAATTAAACGCCACGAACATTTTTGGGATGAGTACCATGTAAATAAGGAGTTAAAGAATTATCTAAAATTTTACTCTGAAGATCTATTAGAGAGAGCTTTCCAGGCGATTAAGCAACATGATAAGAAGCTAATGAGAACTGTTTTAGATACGACTGAAAGTTATATCGAATCAGAAGAAGAACAAGAGTTATTTGAGAAGTTCAAGAGTAAAATATTGAGAAATTTCCAATACACTAAACCAGCCGAACAAAGAGGATTCAGCCATGCAGGAATCGGGATAATGGAGAGTCAGCATCGTAAGGTCACTTATAGAATGAAAAAAAGAGGAATGTACTGGACACTTGCTGGAGCTGAGACGATGAGTCGGATAATTGTTTTGAATTATGAGGATTCCTTGAGGGAGCTATTCTTTGGCAACTGGAGAGAAGATTATGAAAAATTTATTTCTTTAGAGGAAGTTTCTGCTTATACCATTAAAAAAAGAATGAGCAAAACGGATAAAGAAAATACATCTAGATATCAATGTTACCCTGATAGTAAAAGATTATCCTACTTCCGAAAACAATAGAAGTACATAATAAAGTATATAAAAAGTTATATAACAATAACCTTTATAAAAGAAGGCCTTTTTGTGCTACAATCAAGCATAAAATGCTTGCGCGGTATGTGAAAATGTGTTATAATTTGCTTAAATTAATCGAATAAAAAAGACGAAAAGTGCGCAAACACTTCTCGCCTTACCGAGTAAGAACTCGACCTTCTTACTCAGTCTTTAATTAATGATACCTAATAAGTGTATCAATGTCAAGACTGGGCAAGAAATTTGTTCAGTCTTTTTTTAAACTCGGTGATGTTCTCCTGAAAAATTATGAATTTAGGTGTTCTAAAAAATTCTACCGCATACGAATAAAAGTTAGCTATTGACAATTGTCCTATTTTTAGGTATCATATTGTTCGGGCACCTCTTTTAGAGGTCGGGGCTCCCTAGTTCTTAGGGAGCTATTTTTGTTTTTTTAAGAAGTTATCTTCTTGTATTTTAGTTGTGAATCTGGTGCAGTCGTCCCAGATTATTCTTATTAGTAGGGTCTTGTTTCCTATGTCCCCTCGTAGTCAACAAGGCCTTGAGCATTTTAGAAAGAGGAATCTATGTCTACGAAATATATTTTTGTAACTGGTGGTGTGGTATCGTCTATTGGGAAAGGGATTGTCGCAGCGAGTCTGGGTCGTCTCTTGAAAAATCGTGGTCTCAAAGTAACCATTCAAAAGTTTGACCCTTATATCAATATCGATCCGGGAACTATGAGTCCTTACCAGCACGGAGAAGTCTTTGTGACAGATGATGGGGCTGAGACAGATTTGGACTTGGGTCACTATGAACGTTTCATCGATATCAATCTCAATAAATATTCCAACGTGACAACTGGGAAAATTTACAGTGAAGTTCTTCGTAAGGAACGCCGTGGAGAATACCTTGGGGCAACTGTTCAAGTCATTCCTCATATCACAGATGCTTTGAAAGAGAAAATCAAGCGTGCCGCTGTAACGACCGACTCTGATGTCATTATCACAGAGGTTGGTGGAACAGTAGGAGATATCGAGTCCTTGCCATTCCTAGAGGCTCTTCGTCAGATGAAGGCAGATGTGGGTGCGGATAATGTTATGTACATCCATACAACCTTGCTTCCATACCTCAAGGCTGCTGGTGAAATGAAAACCAAACCAACTCAACACTCTGTAAAAGAATTGCGTGGTTTGGGAATTCAACCAAATATGTTGGTGATTCGTACAGAGCAACCAGCTGGTCAAGGAATTAAAAACAAGCTAGCACAGTTCTGTGATGTGGCACCAGAAGCCGTTATCGAATCATTGGATGTTGAACACCTTTACCAAATTCCATTGAATTTGCAGGCACAAGGTATGGACCAAATTGTCTGTGACCATTTGAAATTAGATGCACCAGTAGCAGATATGACAGAATGGTCAGCCATGGTGGACAAGGTCATGAACCTCAAGAAACAAGTCAAGATTTCCCTTGTCGGTAAGTATGTTGAGTTGCAAGATGCCTACATTTCTGTGGTTGAAGCCTTGAAACACTCTGGTTATGCCAACGACGCAGAAGTTAAAATCAATTGGATCAATGCCAATGATGTGACAGCAGAGAATGTGGCAGAGCTCTTGTCTGATGCGGACGGAATCATCGTACCAGGTGGTTTTGGCCAGCGTGGTACGGAAGGGAAAATCCAAGCCATTCGCTATGCGCGTGAAAATGATGTTCCAATGTTGGGAGTCTGCTTGGGAATGCAGTTGACTTGTATCGAATTTGCTCGTCACGTTTTAGGTCTTGAAGGTGCCAATTCTGCAGAGCTTGCACCAGAAACAAAATACCCTATCATTGATATCATGCGTGATCAGATTGATGTTGAGGATATGGGGGGAACCCTTCGCTTGGGACTTTATCCATCTAAGTTGAAACGTGGCTCTAAGGCTGCGGCTGCTTATCACAATCAAGAAGTGGTACAACGCCGTCACCGTCACCGTTATGAGTTTAACAATGCCTTCCGTGAGCAGTTTGAGGCAGCAGGCTTTGTCTTTTCAGGAGTTTCTCCAGATAATCGTTTGGTAGAAATCGTGGAAATTCCTGAAAATAAATTCTTTGTAGCGTGTCAGTATCACCCTGAACTGTCAAGTCGTCCAAACCGCCCAGAAGAACTCTACACTGCCTTTGTTACTGCAGCAGTTGAGAACAGTAATTAGCAAAATCAGAACCTTTGAGAAGAATCTCAGAGGTTTTTTGCTTGCATATTTAGGATATGAGTTGCAAAATAAAAACATAGTGATATAATTAACATAAAAAATCCTAAGGAGGATCTACGATGAAAAAAATCACATTATTTGGTTTGTCTCTAGCTGGTCTAGCTTTACTGGTTTTTCCACATTCAGGGCAGGCATTTGAGCTTAAAGAAGAATGGGTTGTTAAGTGTGGAGTACAGTATCAAGATGGCAAGATTCTTCGATTCAACAATGGCCATGAAGTGGATATTAAAGTCTTGGATTTGCCAAAAACCGAGAAAATTGAGTGGACGGTTAGTCTAAATGGTCAAAATCAGACTGTCAATTTCCTAGGTCAAGAAAAGAACAAGTCTATGATGGGTGTAGAGGGGCGTTACCTGAATTTCTATGTTCCATATGGCTATAGAGGAGATATCAAGGTCGAGGCTAAGAGCGGAAACGAAGTGAAGATCTGGTCAACGAAAGTTGTGGATGATATTCATAATGATAGTGGAAAGAGAGGCTACTACCGTATTGAAGAATCAAATGATCAATACACCTACCTTGATGCTAAATGGGATTATCAAACCAAGACTTACACTGCTACCTTACCAGAGACTGTCAATGGTCAAAAAGTCTTTGCTTGGGCAGACTATGACAATGGCGAGTTGAAACTTGAAAAACAAAAGTCTATTAGTCATAAATATGATGGAGGATCTTTCAAAGAACTTTATCCGATTGTAAAAGCAGAAAGCTGGCTAAAATCAAACCAAAACTGGTATTATCAAAAACAAGGTCAATTAGTGCAGAACGATTGGGTTAAGGACAAGGGAACTTGGTACTTTATGAACGATAAAGGGATTATGTTTAATCAAACTTGGCTCTATCAAGGTGGCAACTGGTATGCCTTTAAATCATCAGGGGCTATGATTGCTGGTGACTGGCTATATGACCAAGGCAAGTGGTACTATTTATCAACTTCAGGATCCATGAAAGCAAGCACTTGGGTTTATGACCAGGGAGAATGGTATTATGTAAGTTCTTCTGGTGCCATGCTAGCGAATGATTGGGTCAAAGACAATGGCAAATGGTATTATCTAGCTTCATCAGGTAAGATGCTTCGTAATACCTACACGCCTGATGGTTACTACGTTGGCAACTCAGGTGCTTGGCAATAAGAATAAGAAGTCCTTTTCCTTCAAGGAAGGGACTTTTTACTTGCTTTTCTGCTGCTTCCTCATTTGTCCTGAAGCGTTTTTTGTGTTAAAATGAATGGTATGAAAGCTAAAAAAATGTGGATGGCAGGCTTGGCTCTGCTTGGTATTGGAAGCCTTGCCCTTGCTACGAAAAAAGTTGCAGATGACCGCAAGCTCATGAAGACTCAGGAAGAGTTGACAGCGATTGTGCGAGACTATTTTTCAGACATGGGGGAAATTGCGACCCTCTATGTTCAAGTTTATGAAAGTAGTCTGGAGAGCTTGGTTGGTGGCGTAATCTTTGAGGATGGCCGTCATTATACCTTTGTCTATGAAAATGAAGACCTGATCTATGAGGAGGAAGTCTTATGATACAACCAGCAAGTTTAGAAGAATTGGCATCTTTAGTAGAAAAAGATGGGAAGAAGGTCTTTCTTTTTGTGGCGGACTGGTGTGGCGATTGTCGTTATATCTACCCTGCATTGCCAGAAATTGAGGAGACCAATCCTGAGTTCACCTTTATTCGAGTGGACCGAGACCAGTATATAGAATTGGCCAAACTTTGGGATGTTTATGGAATCCCTAGCCTTGTTGTTCTAGAAAAGGACAAGGAAATCGGCCGTTTTGTTAATCGTGACCGTAAAAGCAAGCAACAAATTAATGACTTTTTAGCAGGATTGAAATAGGAGAAAAAGGAAACAATGATTTTTACATATAACAAAGAACATGTCGGTGATGTCCTTATGGTCATCGTGAAAAACAGCGGAGATGCCAAACTGGAAGTGGAACGCAAAGGAAATGTAGCCCGTGTTTTTCTAAAAGATAATGGGGAAACAGTAGCTTGGAATATTTTCGAAGTTTCAAGTTTATTTGAAATTGCAGAGCGCGGTCAAGTCTTTTTATCAGATGAGCAAGCCGCTCGTTTGAACCAAGAATTACAGGCGGAAGGTTTTACAGAAGAAATTGTCAATGACAAGGAACCTAAGTTTGTTGTTGGTGAGATTGTCGAGATGGTAGCTCATCCTGATAGTGACCACCTCAACATCTGCCAAGTTGCAGTCGCAAGTGACAAGACAGTACAAATCGTTGCAGGGGCTCCTAATGCGCGTGTCGGTCTGAAAACCATTGTGGCTCTTCCGGGAGCTATGATGCCAAAAGGCAATCTCATTTTCCCAGGCGAACTTCGTGGCGAAAAGAGTTTTGGTATGATGTGTAGCCCTCGTGAATTGCATCTGCCAAATGCTCCGCAAAAACGTGGTATTATTGAATTATCAGAAGATCAAGTTGTCGGAACACCATTCGACCCAGCTAAACACTGGACTGCCTAAGAAATTGTCAGTATCTGATAGACCAGATAGAAGGAAATAAGATGGCAAAAAATGTAGTGATTACAGGAGCGACATCAGGAATTGGTGAAGCGATTGCGCGTGCTTATCTAGAGCAGGGTGAGAATGTCGTTCTAACTGGACGACGGATAGACAGACTAGAAACCCTCAAGTCGGAGTTTGCAGAAACTTTTCCAAATCAAACAGTTTGGACTTTTCCCCTAGATGTCACGGATATGACCATGGTAAAGACTGTATGCTCTGATATTCTAGAAACGATAGGTCAGATTGAAATTCTGGTCAACAATGCCGGACTGGCTCTAGGTTTAGCACCTTATCAAGACTATGAAGAGTTGGATATGTTAACTATGTTGGATACCAATGTCAAAGGTTTGATGGCAGTCACTCGCTGTTTCTTGCCAACAATGGTAAAAGCCAATCAAGGACATATCATCAACATGGGGTCAACCGCAGGAATCTACGCCTATGCAGGTGCAGCAGTTTATTCAGCTACCAAGGCAGCAGTTAAGACCTTTTCAGATGGTCTGCGAATTGATACCATTGCAACGGATATCAAGGTGACGACCATTCAGCCTGGAATTGTCGAAACAGATTTTTCTACAGTGCGTTTTCATGGTGACAAAGAGCGGGCTGCGACGGTTTATCAGGGGATCGAAGCCTTGCAGGCACCGGACATCGCCGACACAGTAGTCTATGTGACCAGTCAACCTCGTCGTGTTCAGATTACAGATATGACCATTATGGCCAATCAACAGGCGACAGGTTTCATGGTTCATAAAAACTAAAAAATTTTCTCGAAAAGTTACAAATTTCTGTAACTTTTTTTGATTTCCTACGAATAGATAAGTAGGAGGAAGAAAATATGTATAATAAAGTTATCATGATTGGACGTTTAACGTCTACACCAGAATTGCACAAAACCAATAATGACAAGTCAGTAGCGCGCGCAACGATCGCTGTGAACCGTCGTTACAAAGACCAAAACGGTGAACGCGAAGCTGATTTTGTTAATATGGTTTTATGGGGTAGACTAGCAGAAACTTTGGCAAGCTACGCAACCAAAGGTAGTCTTATTTCTGTGGATGGAGAATTACGTACCCGTCGTTTTGAGAAAAACGGTCAGATGAACTACGTGACCGAAGTCCTTGTCACAGGATTCCAACTCTTGGAAAGTCGTGCCCAACGTGCTATGCGAGAAAATAACGCAGGGAAGGATTTGGCAGATTTGGTTTTGGAAGAGGAAGAATTGCCATTTTAAACATCGAAAAGTCTGAGTTTGTCTCAGGCTTTTTATCTTGAGAAAGTCAGACTTTTTTCTTGACTATTTCTGACCAAGTGATACAATAGAACTATGATTTAGCACTTAGGTATAAAGAGTGCTAATAATATCTATCTCATTATGGAGGAAATCAGATGTTGAAACCATTAGGAGACCGTGTGGTCTTGAAAATTGAAGAAAAAGAACAAACTGTTGGAGGCTTTGTCCTCGCAAAATCAGCCCAAGAAGAAACGAAAACAGCTACAGTAGTGGCTACTGGACAAGGTGTTCGTACCTTGAACGGTGACTTGGTTGCTCCAAGTGTTAAAGCTGGAGACCGTGTCTTAGTTGAAGCTCACGCAGGTCTCGATGTCAAAGATGGCGATGAAAAGTACATCATCGTAGGCGAAGCTAACATCTTGGCAATCATTGAAGAATAGAAGGAGAAAGTAAGTATGTCAAAAGAAATTAAATTTTCATCAGATGCCCGTTCAGCTATGGTCCGTGGTGTCGATATCCTTGCAGACACTGTTAAAGTAACCTTGGGACCAAAAGGCCGCAATGTTGTTCTTGAAAAATCATTCGGTTCACCACTCATTACCAATGACGGTGTAACTATTGCCAAAGAAATCGAATTGGAAGACCATTTTGAAAATATGGGTGCCAAATTGGTATCAGAAGTAGCTTCAAAAACCAATGATATTGCAGGTGATGGGACTACAACTGCAACTGTTTTGACCCAAGCAATCGTCCGTGAAGGAATCAAAAACGTCACAGCAGGTGCAAGTCCAATCGGTATTCGTCGTGGGATTGAAACAGCAGTTGCTGCAGCAGTTGAAGCCTTGAAAAACAACGCCATCCCTGTTGCCAACAAAGAAGCTATCGCTCAGGTTGCTGCCGTCTCTTCTCGTTCCGAAAAAGTAGGCGAATACATTTCTGAAGCCATGGAAAAAGTTGGCAAAGACGGTGTCATCACAATCGAAGAGTCACGTGGTATGGAAACAGAACTTGAAGTTGTGGAAGGAATGCAGTTTGACCGCGGTTATCTTTCACAGTACATGGTGACAGATAGCGAAAAAATGGTAGCTGACCTTGAAAATCCATACATTTTGATTACCGATAAGAAGATTTCAAATATCCAAGAAATCTTGCCACTCCTAGAAAGTATTCTCCAAAGCAATCGTCCACTCTTGATTATTGCGGATGATGTGGATGGCGAAGCTCTTCCAACTCTTGTTTTGAACAAGATTCGTGGAACCTTCAATGTGGTAGCAGTCAAGGCACCTGGTTTTGGTGACCGTCGCAAAGCCATGCTTGAAGACATTGCCATCTTGACAGGCGGAACAGTTATCACAGAAGACCTTGGTCTTGAGTTGAAAGATGCGACAATTGAAGCTCTTGGTCAAGCAGCGAGAGTATCTGTCGACAAAGATAGCACTGTTATCGTAGAAGGTGCTGGAAATCCTGAAGCGATTTCTCACCGTGTTGCAGTTATCAAGTCTCAAATCGAAACCACAACTTCTGAATTTGACCGTGAAAAATTACAAGAACGCTTGGCAAAATTGTCAGGTGGTGTAGCAGTCATCAAGGTCGGAGCTGCAACTGAAACTGAGTTGAAAGAAATGAAACTCCGCATTGAAGATGCCCTCAACGCTACTCGTGCAGCTGTTGAAGAAGGAATCGTTGCAGGTGGTGGAACAGCCCTTGTAAATGTTATCCCTGCCGTAGCTGATTTGGAATTAACAGGAGACGAAGCAACAGGCCGCAATATTGTTCTCCGTGCATTGGAAGAACCAGTCCGTCAAATTGCCCACAATGCAGGATTCGAAGGTTCAATCGTTATCGATCGTTTGAAAAATGCCGAGCTTGGTACAGGTTTTAACGCAGCAACTGGCGAATGGGTTAACATGATTGATCAAGGGATTATCGACCCAGTTAAAGTGAGTCGTTCAGCCCTACAAAATGCGGCATCTGTAGCCAGCTTGATTTTGACAACAGAAGCAGTCGTAGCCAATAAACCAGAACCACTGGCCCCAACTCCAGCAATGGATCCAAGCATGATGGGTGGGATGATGTAAGCTTTCAGAAAGAAACTTATAAAAAACACAAAAGGAGGGAATGCCTATTCCTCCTTTTTATGATATTCACTTCTAAATTGATTTGAGCTCTCCTAACTTATATGATAAAATAAGACTAGAAAAAGGAGAAGAACATGATCGATGTAGAAGAAATTCTGAGCAAGATGAACCCTAATCAGAAGATTAATTATGACCGTGTCATGCAGAAGATGGTACAAGTATGGGAGAAAAATGAGCAACGGCCAACCATTCTCATGCATGTTTGCTGTGCCCCTTGCAGTACCTATACCCTCGAATATTTGACCAAGTATGCAGATGTGACCATCTATTTTGCCAATTCTAATATCCATCCCAAGGCAGAATACCATAAGCGTGCCTATGTGACTAAAAAGTTTGTCAGTGATTTCAATGAGCGAACTGGCAATAACGTTCAATACCTAGAAGCCCCTTATGAACCTAACGAATATCGTAAACTGGTTCGAGGTTTGGAAGAAGAGCCTGAAGGAGGCGACCGTTGCAAGGTTTGCTTTGACTACCGATTGGATAAGACAGCTCAAGTGGCTATGGACTTGGGATTTGACTACTTTGGCTCAGCCTTGACCATCAGTCCTCATAAGAATTCTCAAACCATTAACAGCATCGGAATCGATGTGCAAAAAATTTATACAACCCATTATCTTCCAAGTGATTTCAAGAAAAATCAAGGCTACAAACGTTCAGTAGAGATGTGTGAAGAGTATGACATCTACCGTCAATGTTATTGTGGATGCGTCTATGCAGCCCAGGCTCAGAATATTGATTTGGTTCAGGTTAAGAAGGACGCCACGGCTTTCTTACTGGATAAGGACGTTGAAAAAGACTATTCCCATATCAAATTTACAGTTACAAAATTAGATATATAAATGAAAACTTGTCTCAAGGTAGGTTTTTTGCTAGTAGAAAAGCGATAGACAGAAATTGCTGGACCAATCTTTGAATTTCTAGTCCAAGGCTTGTGAGTCTTCAACAAGCCTTGGACTCTTAAAAAAATTAAGTTTTGCTCAAAAGAGCTTTTTAAATTAAAACGAGCAATTATCAGTTCAAATCTGTTTCAAAAGAAGAACGGATAAATTAATCGGTGCTTTGTTTTTGAGTTAGGAAGTTAAGCATGCTAAACTGAGTCTTAGGAATAAATTTCTTTATAGAAATGTGTTACAACGTTGCTATAACGGAATATTCCTTTTTTGCATTTATACAACTTATTTAACACTATCTTTATTCTTGTGATATAATGTCAAATTATAGAGTGGAGGTCATTTAAAATGATTGATAAAGTAATTGAACAATATAAAAGTCATGATAATCTTGATATTCGAGTAGAATTACATAAGAAGTATTCAAAAAATAAATTGGGATTTAATAATTGGATATTTTCTAACTACCAAATCACTGATGAAGTAAAGGTTCTAGAATTGGGATGTGGTACAGGAGAACTGTGGAAAAGTAATAGTGATTCTATAGATAAAATGAAGCAGTTGGTTGTTACAGATTTTTCTAAAGATATGGTAAAATCAACGAATTCAGTGATTGGAAATAGAGACAATGTCAACTATGAGATAATGGATATTCAAAAGATTTCTTTTGAGAATGAAACGTTTGATATTGTTATTGCTAATATGCTTTTACATCATGTGAATGATATTCCTAAAGCTCTCTCTGAGGTAAATAGGGTCTTAAAAACCGGAGGAATTTTTTACTGTGCTACATTTGGTGAAAATGGAGTTGTAAATTATTTGGCAAGTTTATTTAAAGATGAGGTTAATCAAGATTTAGAAAATAAAACGTTTACTTTACAAAATGGTAAAAGGTACCTGAGTAGGTATTTTAACTCTGTCGATACATTACTCTATGATGATGAGTTACAGGTAACTAGTATAGATGACCTAGTTAAATACATCCAATCGTTTAAAGGAATTTCAGAAATAGGCTCACTAGAAGAGGAAATAATACGTAAAAGATTGGAAAGTGAGTTTAATAATGGTATGTTGATCATTCCTAAAGAATATGGTATGTTTATCGCTAGAAAAGAAAGTTAAGGGAACGAAATTGTGAAAAATTATGGAGAAGCTTTTCGATATTTTAGAAAATTAAACGGATATTCTTTAGAGTATGCTGCAGCTGATTCTATATCAAAATCTCAACTTTCTAGATTTGAAAGAGGAGAAAATGAAATTTCTCTTTCAACGTTCTTTAAATTATTATCAAATATCAATGTTTCGATAGAGAATTTTTGTAATCACCTAGAACATTATAAAAGAACGGAGCTTGATGATTTTTTGGTTAATTTATCTCCGAATTTTTATAGTTTGAATACTAAAGGATTGGAGGAAATAAAAAATGAGCAACAAAAATTTTTTGAGAAGAGTGGGGAAAAAACTCATAAAATAAATACAATTATGGTTCAGGGATTATTAAATCAGATAGATTGTAATTATGTAGTTAGTAGAGAAGATCTAAATTTAGTATATGACTATTTATTCCAGAAGGAACGATGGGAGTCCTATGAGATAACGCTGATTGGTAATTTATATCATCTTTTTGAAATAGATTATATTTACAGGGTTGGAAAAGAAATACTAGAGCGTACACATTATTACGAAAAAATCGGCAAGAATAGAAATTTAGTTGTGTCAGCTTGTTTAAATTTTTGGTTCTGTTGCCTTGAAAATTCACATCTAATATATGCAGACTTCTTTGAAATGAAATTAAAGAAATTATTAAAAGATGACACAAAAGTTTTTGAAAAATCTACATTCAAATTTGTAGAAGGATATAAAATATACTTGACAGAATCTAAAGAATCTGGAATTAAGCAAATGAAAAATGTTATTAAATATTTTGAGTTTATTGAGTCTAAAAATATTGCGTTATATTTTAAAAAACGATTAAATGAGTTGGTAGATTAAATAGCATTTTCTCTGTAAAGATATTATTTTTAAAATGTTGTACTAAATGATTGATGTTAGGTGGAAATACAAAAAATAAATTATTTGATACGAAGTTGACCTGTATTTTTTTATACTAATCATCTTCGTATTTTTTGTATTAAACGATATAAGTTTATTGTAAATTTACAATGAACAAAGATATTAAAAAATATCAGTATGTCTATTTGTTTTATATATTTCGCGAATTCTGCATAAATCTCTTTCTAGTAATGTGTTGTAACTCTACTATAATAGATTTATTCCTTTTTTTGTGTCTACACAACTTATTTTACACTATCAAAAAAAACAAGGTCAGGATTTTGTTCCTGACCTTTGACAACTTTACCGATTCTTTAGTTCTACATAGCGCTTGTACCAAATGTTTACATAGGCTTCTGAGAAAGGACCACGTCCATTGTTAATCCAATCAACAAGAATTTTGACATGTTCTTTTAAAATATAGTCCAAGTCATCAGAATAATTCATTTTGCGTTTGTGACGCTCATACTCCTCAACGTCCAAGAGACGTTTTTCCCCATCTGTAAAAATTTTAACATCCAAATCATAATCAATATACTTCAGTGCTTCTTCATCCAGATAGTAGGGGCTAGCCATATTGCAATAGTAGGAAATTCCATTATCGCGAATCATGGCAATGATATTAAACCAATATTTCTTGTGAAAGTAAACAATAGCCGGTTCTCGAGTGACCCAACGACGACCATCACTTTCGGTAACCAGTGTATGATCGTTGACACCAATAATGGCGTTTTCTGTTGTTTTTAGTACCATGGTGTCCCGCCAAGTTCGGTGGAGACTCCCATCATGCTTATAACTTTGAATTGTAATAAAGTCGCCTTCTTTTGGAAGCTTCATAACTAACCAACTTTCTACAATTTATAAGTTTATCGTTTACTATTGTACCATAAAATTACCTAAAATCTGTGAATTTTACATGAAAATATTAAAGATATTCTCTGAGAGCGCTTGCTATATCCGAAAAATCGTAGCCTTTTCGAGCTAAAACTTGAGTTAAACGCTGTTTAAGTTCGTATCCTTCATACTTTCGAGCATACTTAGCATATTGCTTATCAAGTTCCTTGGAGATGAGTTCCTGAGTCGTTTCTTGGTCGACTTGACTATCCAAGTCGTCAAAGGCACTTTTAGCATCAGAGTAAGAGAAGCCCTTGTTGGTCAAGTTTTGGATAATCTTATCTTGCAAGGCACGAGCTGGAAGTTTTCCCTCATATTTTTTCAATAGTTTATTAGCTACACGTTGAGCAACTTCCGAAAAATCAAAATCATTCAAGATCTCTTCTATAGTGGATTTTGAAATCCCTTTTTGTGTTAGTTTCTGAGTCAGTACATAAGGCCCCTTGTCTCCTGAAAGTTGATTGTCATTGATGATAGCATAAGCGTACTGGCCATCATTAATCCACTTATCTTCTTTAAGATTAGCAATGACTTGAGAAATTATGTTCTCATCAATATCGTATTTTTTCAGATATTCTCTAACCTCTTTTTCAGTGCGTGCTTTAAAGGATAGGTGGTAGAGTGCTAGATTCTTACCATGAGAAAATTGAGCAAAGTCCTGAATCTCTTTCAATTCTTCTTGGCTTATAACCTTATCTCTTGATAACATAAAACGAACAATAGTATCTTCAGTAATGTAGCATTTGTCGCCGTTATCAAGCTCCATCAGATAGAGTCTTTTTTTCTTTTCAAGTTTTGTGATTTTCATAGTTCTATTATAACTCAAAATGTGATAAGATAGGGGTATGAATCTGAAAGTGAAACAAAAAATACCATTAAAAATCAAGCGCATGGGAATTAATGGTGAGGGAATCGGCTTTTATCAAAAAACCTTAGTCTTTGTGCCTGGTGCTCTCAAAGGTGAAGATATCTATTGTCAGATTACTTCTATTAAACGTAACTTTGTAGAGGCAAAATTACTGAAGGTCAACAAGAAGTCTAAATTCCGTGTTGTGCCAGCATGTACTATTTACAATGATTGCGGAGGCTGCCAAATCATGCACTTGCATTATGATAAGCAACTGGAGTTCAAGACGGACTTGCTTCATCAAGCGCTGAAAAAATTTGCCCCTGCAGGATATGAAAATTATGAAATCCGCCCGACGATTGGTATGCAGGAACCAAAGTACTACCGTGCTAAGTTACAATTTCAGACTCGAAAATTTAAGAATCAGGTCAAGGCGGGCTTATATGCACAAAACTCTCATTATTTAGTAGAGTTGAAAGACTGCCTGGTACAAGACAAGGAAACCCAAGTGATTGCTAATCGTCTAGCAGAATTACTTACTTATCACCAGATTCCAATCACGGATGAGAGAAAAGTTCTAGGTGTTAGAACAATAATGGTTCGACGAGCAAGAAAGACTGGACAGGTTCAGATTATTATTGTTACAAACCGTCAGCTTAATTTAACCCAACTAGTAAAAGACTTAGTTAATCATTTTCCAGAAGTTGTGACAGTAGCTGTTAATACAAATACAGCTAAAACCAGTGAGATTTATGGTGAAAATACAGAGATTATCTGGGGAGAAGAGAGTATTCAAGAAGGTGTTCTTGATTATGAATTTTCACTATCCCCTCGAGCATTCTATCAACTAAATCCTGAGCAAACAGAAGTCCTCTATAGCGAGGCGGTAAAAGCGCTGGATGTTGATAAAGAAGACCATTTGATTGACGCTTATTGTGGAGTTGGAACGATTGGATTTGCCTTCGCAAAGAAAGTTAAAACACTCAGAGGTATGGATATTATTCCAGAAGCCATTGAAGATGCTAAGCGAAATGCTAAAAGAATGGGATTTGACAACACACATTACGAAGCAGGAACAGCGGAAGAGATTATTCCTCGCTGGTATAGAGAAGGCTACCGAGCAGATGCTCTGATTGTAGATCCACCACGTACAGGTCTGGATGATAAGTTATTAGATACAATTCTTACCTATGTACCAGAAAAAATGGTCTATATTTCTTGTAATGTTTCGACCTTGGCTCGTGATTTGGTAAAGTTAGTAGAAGTCTATGATCTTCATTATATCCAGTCGGTCGATATGTTCCCACATACAGCTCGAACGGAAGCAGTTGTAAAATTAATTAAAAAAATAGGAAAAAGTAGTTGACAAAGTTAGAAAAGTCGGTATAATAGTAAGAGTTGAAAACACCAACTCTGGTCCGTTGGTCAAGGGGTTAAGACACCGCCTTTTCACGGCGGTAACACGGGTTCGAATCCCGTACGGACTATGGTATGTTGCGGATGGAACACTTGATGAAAAAAGTTCAAAAAAGTTTCAAAAAAGTGTTGACAAGCGAAAGTGCCTGTGATATACTAATATAGTTGTCGCTTGAGAGAAGCGAGTGACAAAGACCTTTGAAAACTGAACAAGACGAACCAATGTGCAGGGCACTACAACTAAGGTTGTAGTACTGAACAATGAAAAAAACAATAAATCTGTCAGTGACAGAAATGAGTGAGAACTCAAACTTTTAATGAGAGTTTGATCCTGGCTCAGGACGAACGCTGGCGGCGTGCCTAATACATGCAAGTAGAACGCTGAAGGAGGAGCTTGCTTCTCCGGATGAGTTGCGAACGGGTGAGTAACGCGTAGGTAACCTGCCTGGTAGTGGGGGATAACTATTGGAAACGATAGCTAATACCGCATAACAGTAGATGTTGCATGACATTTGCTTAAAAGGTGCAATTGCATCACTACCAGATGGACCTGCGTTGTATTAGCTAGTTGGTGGGGTAACGGCTCACCAAGGCGACGATACATAGCCGACCTGAGAGGGTGATCGGCCACACTGGGACTGAGACACGGCCCAGACTCCTACGGGAGGCAGCAGTAGGGAATCTTCGGCAATGGACGGAAGTCTGACCGAGCAACGCCGCGTGAGTGAAGAAGGTTTTCGGATCGTAAAGCTCTGTTGTAAGAGAAGAACGAGTGTGAGAGTGGAAAGTTCACACTGTGACGGTATCTTACCAGAAAGGGACGGCTAACTACGTGCCAGCAGCCGCGGTAATACGTAGGTCCCGAGCGTTGTCCGGATTTATTGGGCGTAAAGCGAGCGCAGGCGGTTAGATAAGTCTGAAGTTAAAGGCTGTGGCTTAACCATAGTACGCTTTGGAAACTGTTTAACTTGAGTGCAAGAGGGGAGAGTGGAATTCCATGTGTAGCGGTGAAATGCGTAGATATATGGAGGAACACCGGTGGCGAAAGCGGCTCTCTGGCTTGTAACTGACGCTGAGGCTCGAAAGCGTGGGGAGCAAACAGGATTAGATACCCTGGTAGTCCACGCCGTAAACGATGAGTGCTAGGTGTTAGACCCTTTCCGGGGTTTAGTGCCGCAGCTAACGCATTAAGCACTCCGCCTGGGGAGTACGACCGCAAGGTTGAAACTCAAAGGAATTGACGGGGGCCCGCACAAGCGGTGGAGCATGTGGTTTAATTCGAAGCAACGCGAAGAACCTTACCAGGTCTTGACATCCCTCTGACCGCTCTAGAGATAGAGTTTTCCTTCGGGACAGAGGTGACAGGTGGTGCATGGTTGTCGTCAGCTCGTGTCGTGAGATGTTGGGTTAAGTCCCGCAACGAGCGCAACCCCTATTGTTAGTTGCCATCATTCAGTTGGGCACTCTAGCGAGACTGCCGGTAATAAACCGGAGGAAGGTGGGGATGACGTCAAATCATCATGCCCCTTATGACCTGGGCTACACACGTGCTACAATGGCTGGTACAACGAGTCGCAAGCCGGTGACGGCAAGCTAATCCCTTAAAGCCAGTCTCAGTTCGGATTGTAGGCTGCAACTCGCCTACATGAAGTCGGAATCGCTAGTAATCGCGGATCAGCACGCCGCGGTGAATACGTTCCCGGGCCTTGTACACACCGCCCGTCACACCACGAGAGTTTGTAACACCCGAAGTCGGTGAGGTAACCGTAAGGAGCCAGCCGCCTAAGGTGGGATAGATGATTGGGGTGAAGTCGTAACAAGGTAGCCGTATCGGAAGGTGCGGCTGGATCACCTCCTTTCTAAGGATAAGGAACTGCGCATTGGTCTTGTTTAGTCTTGAGAGGTCTTGTGGGGCCTTAGCTCAGCTGGGAGAGCGCCTGCTTTGCACGCAGGAGGTCAGCGGTTCGATCCCGCTAGGCTCCATTGGTGAGAGATCACCAAGTAATGCACATTGAAAATTGAATATCTATATCAAATAGTAACAAGAAAATAAACCGAAAACGCTGTAGTATTAATAAGAGTTTATGACTGAAAGGTCAGAAAATAAGGTTAAGTTAATAAGGGCGCACGGTGGATGCCTTGGCACTAGGAGCCGAAGAAGGACGTGACAAACGACGATATGCCTTGGGTAGCTGTAAGTAAGCGATGATCCAGGGATTTCCGAATGGGGGAACCCAACAGGTACTACCTGTTACCCGCA